>DAHXOA010000048.1 GCA_027365145.1 Acidimicrobiaceae bacterium
GCATCAACAAGGCCGTCGACCGCCAAGGTGAGGATTTCACGTTCACGTTGCCGACCACGCAGGGTTCTACCGCCACCTTGACGTTCCATGTGTCGGGCTCCTACATCGGTCGAGCCACGGTGCACGCCGACGGGTCGGTCACCACGCTTTCGGTGTCGGCGATCAACAGCGGGGCGACCGTCGTGGCACCGCCGCGCAGTTCGCTGACAGCGGCGCCGCCGAGCGGGTCCTCCTCCTCCTCCTCCTCCTCCTCTTCTTCTTCTTCTTCTTCCGGGTCGGGGACCGCGTCCTGAGCTCGGACGCCTGGGTGTGCGACTGGCGGGATTGCATGGTCGTGGCGATAGAGTTCAGGCCGGCTGATCGGGAACTGGGCGCCTGCCGGGCGCTCGTTGCCGGGAGCCGACATCCGACTGACGGAGTCCATGGAACGATCAGGGAAGGACCACGCCGTGCGCTCGCAGCGCTTCGCCATCGGGTATCTGCTGCTGGGTCTGCTCACCGCCGCTGCGATCGCCGGGGCTGCGCTCGGCGCCACCATGTCGCCAGGAACTTCCGAGGTCCGCCTGGATCAGGCGGTCCGTGCCACTGAGCGCGCCACGGCCTTCAGCGCCGTGCTGGAGGTGCGCACCGATCTGAACGGCCTGGTCGGTGGAGTGGGGTCGGAGGTGGCGACCACGTACCGCACCGATCTCACCGTTGCCGGTCCGGAGAGCGCCACGTCGGAGACCAGGCTGGATACCATCTCCCGATCGTCCCGGCAGTCGGTCCTCACCGCGAGTGCGGCCGGTTCGACGTTGACGATCCGCCAGCAGGACCGGGGGGGCGTGTCGGTCACGACGATCGCGGAGCGTGATGCCGCCCGCAGCCTGGTCGAACCGATCCGTCGCGAGCTGCAGGCCATTCTCTCCGCCTCGGGCGTCCAGTCCCGGGGGACGACCTACTCGTTCACGGCACCGGCGGCGTCGTTCGCCGCACCCGGGGTACCCGGTGCTCCCGACGTGCCTGGTCTGCCGGGGTACGACCTCCGCCATGGCCAGGCGACGGTGTCGGTGGCCATCGGGGACGGGGTCGTCCGCTCCGTCACGGTTGACCTGCTCTTCACCCCGTCGTACCAGGCCCAGCATCTGGTGTTCACCGCCGTCCACGGTCCCGCAGCGCTGGTGGCTCGGCACAGCGAGCCCCGCTTCGGGTAGTGCGGCGAGCTGCGCCGGTGGCTCAGCCGGCAGCCCAGCTCGTGCAGGGCTCAGCCGGCAGCGCAGCTCGTGCTGGGCTCAGCCGGCAGCACCGTCCACGCTGGGCTCAGTGCCTGCCCGGTCGATGGCCCGGTCGATGGCGCCGCGGAGGTCGGCCGCCGCCCGCCGTGGATCGCTCGACTCGGTGAGCCACCGCACGGCGACGAAGTGCCTCGCCCCGGCGGCGACCAGCTCTCCGACGGTCTCCGGCGTGACCCCTCCCGTGATCCACACCGGCCAGGGAGACCGAGCGACGGCGGCAGCGACGTAGCCGATCCCGGTGCCAGGACGTCCCGGCTTAGTCGGGGTGGCACGGACCGGTCCGGCGGAGAGGTAGTCCACCGGCGCTCGTCCGCGAACCGTCTCGGTTCCCTCCGAGGGGAGTGTCCGGCTAATCGTCGCGCCCAGGGCAGCATCGAGTTCGGCGGGAGCATGCGTCGAGAGCCCGAGGAGCCGATCAGGACCGATTGTGTCCCTGGCGTCGAACGGCAAGGCGTCGTCCTGCCCGACGTGGACCCCGTCGGCGTCGACGGCGACGGCCAGGTCCGGGCGATCGTTCATGAGGAACGGCACACCGAGGGCGCCGCAGACCTGTCTGATCTCGACCCCGGCTCGGATGAGCTCGTGGTCGGGCAGGACCTTGTCGCGGAGCTGGACGACGTCCACGCCGCCCCGGATGCACGACTCCACGAAGGAGGCTCGGTCGGGCCGGTCCCCGGTGCAGAGGTAGAGGCGCCGGGTGTCGATCGACCACCTGGATGCGAGGGTCACCTCGCCCCGGGTCCGCCGGTACTCGCCTTGGCCGCTGCCTTCATCTGCTGCTTGTAGTGGCGAACCTTGGCCAGTGACTCGGGCGAGTCGATGTCGGCGATCGACTGGTAGGTCCCGTCCTCACCGAACGGCGCCGACGCCGCCTCCCACCCGTCGGGCCGGATGCCGAGTTGCTTGCCAAGCAGCGCCACGAAGATCCGAGCCTTCTGCTCGCCGAAGCCGGGAAGGGCCTTGACCCGAGCGAGTAGCGTGGCTCCGTCTGGGGCGGTCGTCCAGATGGCCGCCGCGTCGCCCCCGAATTCGGATGCGACCAGCCGGCACAGGTCTTGCACCCTGCGTGCCATCGAACCGGGGAATCGGTGGAGCGCCGGTTTGGCGCCGAACACCGACGCCAGCGCGTCGGGGTCCATGGCGGCGATCGCTCCGGGGTCGAGCACGCCGCCCAATCGGCCCCGGAGGTCGAGGGGAGAGCGGAAGGCCCGTTCGAGCGGGATCTGCTGGTCGAGCACCATGCCGATGAGCAGCGCCAGGTGATCTTCGGCCAGAAGCCGATCGGCATCCGGGTCCTGGGTCAGGTGGAGCTCGGTCACGACGCCACCCTATCCCTGGGTCGTTCGTCGTGAGCCGCTGCGCAGTCCGCACCACTGGTGTGGTGTCCCGGGCTGAGGAGACGAGTTTTCGAAAACATATTGATTGGCAGTCAACCTTGATGATGATCAACGTGAAATGAAAAATAGAAATTGCTCAAGGCCTGCTTCGCCCTCCTTCGGCTCCCCCATTCCCATCACCTCCCATCACCTCCCATCCCTGGATGGATGTGGACGGACATGGTGCACCCGCGAGAGCCGCCGCCGGGGCCCCGGCTGCGGCTGCGGCTGCGGTCCGGGCATCCTGCGTGGCCAGGCCCGTGCTCAGGTGCTCAAGCCTCCCGCCTGATGTTCCGACCGGTTATCTCCTCGGGGATGAACCGCACGGCATGGTGGCGGTCACCCCCCGCCCACGGGTGGATGTCCAGGGCGTCGATACGCATGAGGTCCTCCGGGTCGGTGATCTCGGCGCATCGACCGGTGAGCAGGACGCTCCAACCCTCGCCGAGCGCGTTGTCCAGATGGTCGACCTCGAGGCTCATGGCTCCTCCCGCCCGCACGGCGGCCAGGATCGACCCGTCGCCCGTTCGGAAGACGAAGTCCTCATCCAATTTTCGGTAGTTCACCGGAAGTGCCACCGGCCCGTGGTCGCCATCGAAGACCAACCGCCCGATACCCGTGTCGCCCAGGTGGCGGAGGCAGGCGTCGTTATCGAGGACAGTGAGGGCTGGCGTCCCCCCTGGGGTGGAGTCGGACCCGGGCGCCCGCCCGAGCCCGCCGCCCTCGAGGTGCTCGGCTGTCGTCTGGAGCGCACCAGCCAGTCGGAGCAGGATGGAGGGGCTGGGATGGGGCCAGGTCGACTCCTCCAGGTACGCGAGGTACCCGGCATCCATGCCGGCGAGCTCTGCGACCTGTGGCCGGCTCAACCCCAGCCCCGTTCGCCGCTCGGCGATCCTGCGTCCGAGGTCGCCCGGGTTACCGCCTGGCGACGTCGTCGGTGGCTCTGGTGCCATGGTGCTCCCATCTCCGTTCGGGGGATCGCGCCCACGCCGGTCGGGCGGCGTCGGCGCTTCGCCTCCTCAGCGTGCCACGCGAGGGGGCAGTGGAGCGAGGCACCGCGGCGAAGGTCCCGAGTGGGGATGCCAGTCGCGCCGCCGGCCATAGGCGACCGAACTGACAGGCCGAACTGACGGTCCGACGGTCCGACGGTCCGACGGTCCGACGGTCCGACGGTCCGACGGCGCACTGGCATGCTGGTTCGATGGACAACGAAGGAGTCGAACCGGTGCGCGTCTACACCGACGGGGCCTGTCGGGGGAACCCCGGCGCTGGCGGGTGGGCATGGGCCGTGTCGGAGGGCCCGTTCGATTCGGGCGGGGAGGCGCACACGACCAACCAGCGCATGGAGGTCAGGGCGGCCCTGGAGGCGCTCCGCTCGTTGCCCGGCCCGGTCACGGTGGTGAGCGACTCCACCTACGTCGTGAACTGTTTTCGCCAGCGATGGTGGGCGGGCTGGCACCGCCGCGGGTGGCGCAACAGCCAGGGTCAGCCCGTGGCCAACCGCGATCTGTGGGAGCCGCTCCTCGACGCTGCTCTCGAACCAGGCCGTGGTGTGCGCTTCGAGTGGGTGAAAGGACACTCCGGCGATCCGATGAACGATCTGGTCGATCGACTGGCGACGGAGGCAGCCGACCGGGCGCGCTGAGCGCTGAGGGCTGAGCGCTGAGGGCTGAGCGCTGATCGCTGAGGGCTCGAGTCGGACCAGGTCGGTTTGGGCAACCCACGACGGTTCCCGTAACCTGACGGCCATGGAGATCAACGGATGTGCAGCGATTGTCACGGGCGGGGCATCGGGTCTGGGTGAGGCCACGGCGCGGCGGCTCGCGGCCGAGGGTGTGACCGTGACCATCTTCGATCGCAATGGCGATCGGGCGAAGGAGGTCGCAGGCGAGATCGGTGCGAGGGCCAACATGGTCGCCGGTGACGTGACCGACCCCGACGACTGCCAGAAGGCGGTCGATCAGGCAGCGGCGGCCGGCCCGTTGCGGATCGTCGTGAACTGTGCCGGGACCGGCTGGGTCGGCCGGGTGATCAACCGGGACGGCTCGCCCCACGACCTCGGCGCCTTCCAGTTCATCCAGAACTTGAACGTGATCGGGACGTTCAATGTGATGACCCGAGCCGCCTCGGCGATGGCGACCACCGAGCCGATGGACAACGGCGAACGCGGCGTGATCGTGAACACGGCGTCCGTAGCGGCGTTCGACGGTCAGATCGGTCAGCTGGCCTATTCGGCGTCGAAGGGAGCGGTGGTGGGGATGACGTTGCCGGCGGCCCGTGACTTGGCGGTGGTGGGAATCCGCGTCCTTGCCATCGCGCCGGGGTTGTTCGACACACCCCTGCTCGCCATGCTCCCTGAAGAGCAGCGTAACGCGCTGGGCCAGTCGGTCAACTTCCCCAAGCGACTGGGGAACCCGGCGGAGTACGGCAACCTCGTCGTGCAGATCGCCCGGAACAGCTACCTGAACGCCGAGGTGATCCGACTCGACGGCGGCATCCGGATGCCGCCGAAGTAGAGCTATCCACTTGCCGGGTTGCCGTCACCGATCACTGCGTCGGGATTTGGCCGGGACGCTCTGACGCAGGCAGGCACCCGGGTAAGCGCCGGTAGGCTGGCCTGGTTCGGACGAGATGACGACGAGATGACGACGAGATGACGGAGGTGGTTGTGACGGCACCCGAGGGCGCAGCAGACAGCAGGACTTCGGGGGGGGAGACGGCAACCAGTGACGGAGGGGGCGGTGACACCCCGACCTCCTTCGACCTCGTCGTAGTGGGTGGTGGCCCCGGTGGGTACGCGGCCGCGTTGTACGGGGCGGCTGCGGGGCTCTCGGTCGCCGTCGTCGAGCGGGACAAGGTCGGTGGGACGTGCCTGCATCGTGGGTGCGTCCCTGCGAAGGAGTTCCTGGAGACGGCGTCCGTCTACCGGAGCGTGTCGGGTGCGTCGCAGTTCGGCATCGTGATCCCGGGGGCGGCCACGGGCGACAAGGACGGCGCCGCCTCGGGTGGCACCGGTGTGACCGTAGCGTTCGAGGTGAGCCAGGCCCGGAAGCGGACGGTGGTCGACCAGCTCTACCGGGGTTTGTCCGGGTTGATGAAAGGCCGGGGGATCACGGTCTTCGCCGGTACCGGCACGCTGCACCCAGGCCACCGGGTACGGGTGGTGGGCGACGATGGTTCGAGCCTCGAGATCGAGGGCACCGACGTCGTCCTGGCGGCAGGGTCGGTGCCCCGGACGATCCCCGGGTTCGATATCGACGGGACGGTTGTCCTTACCTCCGATGAGGTCCTCGACCTCGAATCACTCCCGGCATCGGTCGCGGTCATCGGTGGAGGCGCCATCGGATGCGAGTTCGCCTCGATGCTCTCCGACCTGGGCGTGGCCGTCACCGTCTTCGAGGCATTGCCGTCGATCCTGGCCGGCTGCGACGAAGACATCGCCTCGGTGGTGGCCCGTTCGTTCCGGAAGCGCGGAATCGACGTGAGGACGGGCGTGGCGCTCCACGGCCACAAGCCCGATGGGTCGGGGCGTGGCACCGTCATCTCCTACGGCGACGGCGAGGAGCTGCCGGTCGACGCGGTGGTCGTCTCGGTCGGTCGCCGACCGCGTACCGACGACCTCCTGGCCCCCGGGACCGGCGTGGTCGTCGACGAGCGAGGGTTCGTCGAGGCCGACTCCTTCATGCGCACCGCGGCCGACGGTGTCTGGGCCGTGGGTGACCTGGTTGCCGGTACTCCACAGCTGGCGCACGTCGGATTCGCCGAGGCCATCGTGGTCGTACGCTCCATCTTGGGCGAGCAGGTGGTTCCGGTGGACTACAGCCGGGTGCCGTGGGCGATCTACTGCCATCCCGAAGTGGCCTTTGCCGGTATGACGGAGGCGGCCGCCCGGGCGGAGGGGTACGAGGTCGTCGTGAAAAAGGACCCGTTCGGCGGGAACAGCAGGGCCCGGATCCTCGGTGAGACCGACGGGCTGGTGAAAGTCGTGGCCGAAGTGCGGCAGGACGGTTCGACCGGTCGGATCCTCGGGGTGCACATGGTGGGCCCGTGGGTGACGGAGCAGCTCGGCGCCGGGTACCTGGCGGTCAACTGGGAGGCGACCCCCGATGAGGTGGCGCAGTTCATCCAGCCCCACCCGTCGTTGTCCGAGGCGTTCGGAGAGACCGTACTGGCGCTGACCGGAAGGGGGCTCCACGTTGGCTGACGTGACCATGCCGCAACTGGGAGAAGCCGTGACCGAGGGGACCGTCACGAAGTGGCTGAAGGCGCTGGGCGAGACCGTCGCCCGTGACGAGCCGCTCTTCGAGGTCTCGACCGACAAGGTCGACTCGGAGGTGCCGTCGCCGGCCGACGGGGTGTTGACGGAGATCCTCGTCGTCGAGGGAGACACGGTCGACGTCGGGGCACGGCTGGCCGTGATCGACGCAGCCGGCGCAGAGCCCGGGGAAGCGGGGGAAGTCGGGGAAGTGACGCCCGCCGCTTCCACAGCCGCACCTGTACCGGCTCCGGCCCCCGTGCCCACAACCGCTCCGGCCCCCGTGCCCACAACCGCTCCGGCCCCCGTGCCCACAACCGCTCCGGCCCCCGTGCCCACAACCGCTCCGGCCCCCGTGCCCACAACCGCTCCGGAACCGGCGGCGCCGAGCGCCGCGGCCGTATCTGCACCGGGTGGCACGTCGACTGACGGGGCGTCGCCGGTGCTCTCTCCCGTGGTCCGGCGCCTACTCCAGGAACGGGGTCTCGATCCGCTGCGACTGGTGGGCACCGGCCTTGGAGGACGGATCACCCGTGAGGACGTGGAGGCTGCGTCCCGCGGCGTCGCGGCCCTGCATCCGGGAGGTGGGGTCCTGGCGTCCCCAGCTGCCGACCGGGCATCTGAGCGCGCAGCGACGGCTCCACCGGCGGCACCGGCGCGCCCGGAGGCCGGCTCCGGGGCCGGTGCTCCGCTGCGGAGGCCCGTGCCGGGAGCTCCCGGGACGGGTCGGGACGAGGTCGTGCCGTTCACCAACATCCGGCGGCGCACGGCGGAGCACATGGTTCGATCGAAGGCCACCTCCGCCCACGCCCTGGTCGTGAAGGAAGCCGACTACGAGCGCGTCGAGCAGGTCCGGCGAGCCTGGGGGGAGCGATTCCAGTCGGAGGAGGGATTTCCCCTGGCCTACCTGCCCTTCGTCGCCCGTGCCGCAGTCGAGGCACTGCGGACCTTCCCCCATCTCAATGCGTCCGTGGGCGACGATGTCCTCGTGGTCCACCACGACGTCAACCTCGGCATCGCGTTGGACCTCGACGGTGAGGGATTGATCGTCCCGGTCGTCCACCATGCCGAGGAGCTCACGCTACGCGGCATGGCGCGACGGATCCATGACCAGGCGACGAAGGCCTCCTCCCGCCGGCTGGGCGCCGACGACATCAGCGGTGGGACCTTCTCGCTCGTGGATGCCGGGCCGTTCGGCACGCTGCTTACCGGGGCGATCATCAACCAACCCCAGGTGGCGATCTTGTCGATCGACGGGGTGGCCCGAAAGCCGGTTGCCGTGGCGTTGCCCGACGGGAGCGAGTCGATCGCCATCCACTCGGTCGGTCTCCTGGCGGCGACCTTCGACCATCGGGCCGTGGACGGCGCCTACGTGGCTGGATTCCTCGCCACGGTGACGGAGATCCTCACCGAGCACGAGTGGGCGAGCGAGCTCTAGTGGCGGCAGCGGTCGGGACGCCGGATGTCGGGAGGCAGCTCCGCGTGCGGTGGCTTGGATCCGTTCCCTACCGGGAGGCCTGGTCTTTGCAACGAGCCATCGCCTCGCGTTCGGCGGACGACTACCTGTTGCTGCTCGAGCACCCCTCCGTCTACACCCTGGGTTCCCACGGGGACAGCTCGCACGTGCTCGTCGATCCGTCCGACGTCGGGGCCGAGCTGGTGCACTGCGACCGAGGTGGGGACGTCACGTTCCACGGTCCGGGCCAGCTCGTCGGCTACCCGCTCGTCACCGTCCCCCGGGGGCCGGGAGCGGGTCCCCGCCACGTCCGTCAGGTCGAGCAGCTGGTGATCGACACACTTGTCGAGCTGGGAATGTCACCGACCACGGTGGGTCGGTTGGAGGGCTTCGCCGGGGTGTGGGTCGGCATGGACGGAAAGGGTCCGGGCGGGCGCGGTCCGGGCGTACCGCGAAAGGTCGCAGCCATCGGGGTTCGGGTAACGAGAGGTCGGACCCTGCACGGCTTCGGGCTGAACGTCTCCACCGACCTCGGCATGTTCGCGCACATCGTGCCGTGTGGGATCCCAGACAAACCGGTGACCTCCCTCCGTGCCGAGGGTCTCGACGTGACCGTCGGCGAGGTCGTCAGCGTGGCGGCGAGCGTGGCGGCGTCGCTCTGGCCCCTGGACGATACGGACGATCGCCAAGGGAACCTGGCGGGACCGGCGGGACCCGACCGGGCTCGGCTGCCGGGTGGTCCTGTGGTGGGCGGCCCTGGGCCACGACATGTCCCGGGGGCTGCTACGGCGATCGACCTTCAGCGGGTGACCGACGGGTGGCGGCATACTTCCCGGGTACCGGCATCCCCTGGCGTAGTGGGGGAACCGGGGGAACCGGGGGAACCGGGGGAACCGGGGGAACCGGGGGAACCGGGGGAACCGGGGGAACCGGGGGAACGAGGCGCCGACCGCCGCCTCCGCCGTGCTGGTGTGGACCCGACCGCCGGGGTGCCGGTCGCCGAGCGGAAGCCCGTCTGGCTCCGTACGAAGGTCGAGGCATCAGCGCGGTATCTCGACCTCCGTCGTCAGCTCCGGGAGCTCTCGCTGGTGACAGTGTGCGAGGAGGCAGGGTGCCCGAACCGGTCGGAGTGCTGGTCGGCAGGCACGGCCACGTTCATGATCAACGGCGACCGTTGTACGAGAGCGTGTGGCTTCTGCCAGGTGGATACTCGCCGCCCATTGCCGCTCGATCCCGGTGAGCCTGAGCGGGTGGCCGAAGCGGTTGCCCGCATGGGGCTGGCCCACGCTGTCGTCACCTGTGTGGCTCGCGACGATCTCGGGGATGGCGGCGCCGGAGCGTTCGCCGCCACCATCGCCAGGATCCGGGAGCGCAGCCCGGGTACGGCCGTCGAGGTCCTCATCTCGGACTGCAAGGGCGACGAGCGTTCGTTGTCCGCCATCTTCGATGCACGACCCGATGTGCTCAACCACAACATCGAGACCGTGGCACGGCTCCAGCGGGCGGTCCGACCGTCGGCTACCTACGCCCGGTCGCTCGGGGTCCTGGCCCGGGCAAAGGACGCGGGCCTGACGGTGAAGTCCGGGATGATGGTGGGCCTCGGCGAGGAGGAGCACGAGGTGGTGTCCACCCTGGCCGATCTCCGAGCGATCGGCGTCGACATCGTCACCATCGGGCAGTACCTGCGCCCGAGCGAGCGTCACCTCCCGGTTGCCCGGTGGTGGACGCCCGACGAGTTCGAGCGGCTCCGGCGAGCCGGGGAGATCCTGGGCTTCGCCCACGTCCAGGCGTCGCCGCTCACCCGTTCCAGCTACCACGCCAGGGATGCGACGGCGGCCACGGGGCTCGGTGCCGGTGTGGACGGGGAGCAGGGCGGCGTGGAGCGGCACGGGCTGCAGGTGGGATCCGGTAGGAGTAGCCTTCCACCGGGGGGAACCGGGCTGACCGACGGCGACCGTGTCGACACGGTCGCCGTCGTGTCATGAACGGGCTCTCGGACAGTGCCCGGCGGACCCGCACCGACCGGATGGGCCGGGTCCGCCACCGGATGGCCGATCTCGGCATCACCGCCCTCTTGCTGTCCCACGGGGCGGACCTGCCCTGGTTGACCGGCTACGAGGCGATGCCGCTCGAGCGCTTGACCATGCTGGTCGTACCGGCCGAGGGAGATGCGGTGCTCGTGGTGCCGGCACTGGAAGCCCCGAGGGTACGGGACGCCGGAACGCTCTTCGACGTGCGGCCCTGGTCCGAAGAGGAGGACCCGGCCGAGGTCGTGGCCGGGATCGTGGCCGCCGTCGGTCGTGGCGTCCGCCTGTCCCCAGATACCAGGCTGGCGATCTCCGACCGGGCGTGGTCGGTGTCCCTGCTCGTGCTCCAGTCCCGGCTGCCCGCCGCCACCTGGGCCCCGGCGTCGGTCGTCACCGCCCCGGTCCGGGCCGTGAAGGACCCGGCTGAACAGGCCGCGCTCAGGGCGGCGGGCGGCGCGGCCGACCGGGTGGCAGCCGCGCTCCAGTCGGGTGAGATCCCGCTCGTCGGGCGCCGTGAGTCGGACGTCTCGGCTGATCTCGCTCGGTTGCTCGTGGCCGAGGGCCATGATCGGGTCAACTTCGTCATCGTGGGCTCGGGACCGAATGCGGCCAGTCCGCACCACGAGCCGGGAGGGCGCGTCATCGGGACGGGGGAGACGGTGGTGTGCGACTTCGGGGGATCGCTCTCGCTCGACGGCGACGTCGGCTACTGCTCGGACATCACCCGGACGGTGGTGACCGGAGATCCGTCGCCCGAGGTGGCCGAGTGCTACGAGGTGCTGCGAGAGGCACAGGAGGCCGCGGCACGAGCCGCCCGCGCCGGATCTCGGGCCGGAGCCGTCGACGCGGTGGCCCGCCGGATCATTGCCGCCGCCGGCCTCGGGGACCGGTTCATCCATCGCACCGGGCACGGTATCGGGATCGAGGAGCACGAAGATCCCTACCTGGTGACCGGCAACGACGAGCTCCTCGCGCCGGGCCACGCCTTCTCGGTTGAACCGGGGATCTATGTCCCCGGTCGGTTCGGCATGCGCCTGGAGGACATCGTCGTCATAGACGAGGCGGGAGATCCGGAGCTCCTCAACCAAGCCGACCGGTCCCTGGTGGTCGTCGATGCGTGAGCCGGTCGGCGCCACGGAGAGGTGAGCTGGTGGACCTCGGTGTGAGCGGCAAGGTGGCGGTGGTCATGGCCGGGTCACGCGGTCTCGGACGCGCAGTGGCGGACTCCCTAGCGACCGAGGGCGCCCACCTGGTGCTGTGCGCTCGGGGCGAGGCGTCCCTGGAGTCCGCGGCGGCGTCGTTCCGGGACCGGGGCACAGAGGTCGTCACCGTCGTGGCCGACGCCGCAGACCCCCACACTCCTGAGCGGCTGGTGGAGGTGGCCGTGCATCACTTCGGGTCGGTCGATATCGCCGTGGCCAACGCTGGAGGTCCCCCACCGGGGCGAGCACTCGAGCTCACCGAGGGCCAGATCGCCGATGCGCTCCAGGCGAACCTCCTGGCGTCGATGCGCCTTGTGGGCGCCGCGGTTCCCCACATGCGTCGGCGCGCGTGGGGAAGGATCTGCTGTATCACCTCCTACACGGTGGTCCAGGCCGTGCCGACGCTGGCGCTCTCCAACCTGGCGAGGACGGGTCTGTGGGCATGGGTGAAGACAGCGGCCCACGATCTGGCTGCCGAGGGGAGCGGCATCACCCTGAACCTCGTGTGCCCTGGCCGGCACGCCACCGAGCGGATGGTCGCCCTCGGGGGCGACGGGGCGGGAGCGGGTGACCCGGCGGACTTCGGGAAGGTGGTGGCGTTCTTGTGCTCCTCCCCGGCCGGCTTCGTGAACGGCGCCGCCCTCGTCGTGGACGGAGGCGACACCCTGGCGCTCTGAGGGCGTGCCCTCGTGTTCGCCACGCGACGGCGTCACCGCCGTCACCGGCGTCACCGCCGGGGTCGGCCTTCGGCTCCGTTCCGGACGGCGACGTGCTCGGTCCAGTGGGCGCCGTCCCAGTAACGGAGCCGGTGCTCGGGATCGGTGGGGTCGGCGAGCCAACCGGCGATCGGGGGTGGTGCCGAGAACGCGAACGACTCCCCGGCCGGCTGGTCCGGGAAGAACCCGGCAGGAACGCGGGCGGCATCCGGGTCGTGGAAGGCGCGACGGGCGAGTTGCCTGCACTTCGCGTTCCGACGCCGTAAGGCGCGGTTGACCAGCAGCAGGACCGCCAGCACCACCACGCCCAGCACGATCCACACCTCGACGTGGAGCAACGCACGGTTCGAGGGCATTGTCACCGCCGCTACGGCACCCGCACGACCTCCTGCCACCCGGACATGGTATAGCGACGAGTGGCGACGGAGGCGAGTATGTTCCCGAACAGCGGTCCGAGCCGCCGGGATCCGCCCGGCCGGGGGAGACCTGCCCAGACGAGCTGTCTCCGTGCGGGCATCAGTGGTGGCGGAACCGTTTCCTCCGCCGTCTCACCAGGATGGCGAGGAGGGTGGCGACGGCCGCCGTCACTGCCGCTGCGACAACGACGGGGAGCTCCCAGGGACGACCGGGCTTCGGGTCGTTGCGCCGCGACCGGTCGTGACCCGTCGTGGCCGAGTGGGGCGACCGATCCCCCGGCGAGGTCGTGGTGGGCGAGGTCGTGGTGGGCGAGGTCGTGGTGGGCGAGGTCGGGGTGGGCGAGGTCGGGGTCGACACCGGCGTGGCCACCGGGCCGACAGGTGCCTGTGCCTCGTCCATGACGAACTCCGCGTCGAGGGCCCCCGTGCAGCCGGGCGTCGGCACCGCCCGCACCGACGCGACCTGGGGGACCTGGGGTGCTTCGGGGATACCGAGGAGGGAGGTGGGGATGGCGTTGGCCAGTGCGATCTGTCCGGCGGTGTCCGGGTGCAGGTTGTCGTCGGTGAAGTAGGGCTGGAAGGGTGTCGTGGGAGCGCACGACCCGTTGTAGACATCGCCCATGACCGCGGCCACGTTCACCACGGCGTCGAACCCGTTGCCCGGCGTGAGCATCCAGGTGTTCACCGCCTCCAGCGTCGCCTGTTCCGCAGGTGTCCACAGCTCCTCGTGGGTGCTCGCCCGGGGGAGCAGGGTCATGCCGATCACCCCGATGCCCTTCGCGTGCGCCTCGGCGATGACCTGCTCCATCCCGGCGATGATCGACGGTGCGCTCCCGTAGGGCGGGAGGTCGTCCTGGCCACCGAACCAGATGTCGTTGGTGCCGAGCAGGAGGAGGATGTCCTTCGCTCCGGGAAGGTCCAGCGCGTCGGTGCCCAACCGGGTGACCCCGGCATGACCGGCATCGCCGGTGGAGTACGTCTTCCCGGGGGGGAACCGGGTCAGGGTGTTCCCGGCAATGCCTTCGTCGATGACCGACATCTGCTGGGACGGCGCCAGCCGGCCGATGCGTTCCTGGAGCGGGATCGGCCAGCCGAACCCGCCATTGTTGAAGCCGTCGGTGATCGAGTCCCCGAAAGCCACCGCCGTGCCTGCAGCCGGGCTTCCTGCCACCTCCACCGCCGACAGCCACCGCATGTCGGAGTCCCCGGTGAAAAAGGACGTGCCGGTCGTCGTCTCGGTCAGGTTGCCGCCGCCGTTGGCGGCGAGGTACGAGTCGACCGGGGTGCCAGAGTCCGGACGCCAGTAGTGCTGGGTCACGAGGGTGGTGTCCGAAAGCCAGACGCTCACGGCCAGCGCCTCACCGGGCCGAACCGTGAGTTCCACCGGATCGCTCGTCACGTCGGCCCCGACCGGCACCGTGACGCTCGGGCTCCCGCCGAACGTCACCTGGTGGAGGGTCCCCGGCTCGACCGTGTCCCCCGATTCCTGGACCCCCACGGTGACTGACGGGAACACAGCCGGTGCGGATCCCCAGGAGTTCGAGAGTCGGAACCGGACGCTCGTGCCACCCTCGGCCACGCGGGCGATATCCCGCACGGTCGTGTCGGTGGCGGGAAGCTTCGCCCCCCAGTCCATCGCCGAGGTCCACACGGTCTGCCACGTTGTGGGGTCGACGGATGCCATGGCCCGGGGCTGGACGTGTCGTCGAGCTGTCGCCGCCGAGGCGGTGCCGGGGTTGACAGCAGCGACCGCGGCGGCGATGAGGAGCGAGCCGAGGAGCACGGTCCCGAGTGCCGTCCGGCAAGGCCGTGCTCCTGGGCTCTGTCGCCGCCAGGGGTTCCTGCGACCTCGGCCGCTGGGGCCCGGCCGCACCCCTGGGGGACGAAGCGCGACCGACGACAGCTCCTGACCGCTTCCCTCCACGCCGGATGGCACCTCCCGCTGCATTCGCACGCGACGGGCACGGACCCCCACCGCCGACGCGGCGCCCATTGAACCATGCCACGGGCGTCCGATGGTGACACTCGCCCGGGCCTGGCATCGGGTGTGTGTCACCCGGCCCCCGGACGGTGATCGCCGGCGCGCCGGTCGCACCCGCGGCTAGAAAAGAGGAGATGGATCTTCACCTGACGGGGCGGCGCGCCATTGTCACCGGTGGTAGCCGGGGCATCGGGCGTGCCGTCGCGGCGGCGCTCGTGGCCGAGGGCGTGGACGTGGTCGTCGCCGCTCGCGGCCGTGCTGACCTGGAGCGGGCAGCCGCAGAGCTGGCCGACCACAGCGGCCGCCGGGTCGTTGCGGTTCCCGTGGACACCGGTGACGACGCGTCGGTCCGGGCGATGGTCGCCGAAGCCAACGACCGGTTGGGTGGTGTGGACATCCTCGTCAACGCGGCTGCTCGACCGGGCGGGCACTCCCGACCGCCGGGCCTGGCCGAGGTGACCGACGAGCTGTTCTACGAGGATGTCAACGTGAAGGTGATGGGCTACCTCCGCTGTGCCCGGGAGGTGGCCCCGGCGATGGTCGCCCAGGGGTGGGGGCGGATCATCTCGGTGAGCGGTCTGGCCGCCCGCCAGGCGGGATCACTCGTGGGCTCGATGCGCAACGTGGCGGTGGCGGCGATGACGAAGAACCTGGCCGACGAGCTCGGACCTCATGGCGTCAATGTCACGGTCGTGCATCCGGGAGTGACGCGCACGGAGAAGACGGCGGAGGTGTTGGCGACGAGGGCAGCCGAGCTCGGGATCGCGTCGGCGGAGGTGGAGGCGCGGTGGGCGCGGGCGGTCACCATCGGGCGATTGGTCGACGCGAGCGAGGTGGCTGCGGTCGTGGCGTTCCT
>DAHXOA010000057.1 GCA_027365145.1 Acidimicrobiaceae bacterium
GAAGGGATTCGAACCCTCACTGTGGGCGGTTTAAGCGCCCTGCCTCTGCCGGTTGGGCTACGTCCCCCGGAGCGGAGCGCGTGGCCGGGGATGGGGCGGGACCGTGCGGGAGCTCCGCACGTCGGAGCATAAACCACGGGAGACCGGGGGACCGGGACGCTCCGGCCTCCGTCACCCGCCCCCCTGTGGTGGGATGGTGCCAGAGGAGAAAGGCCGGACCACCATGCACGAGACGACCCCATTCACCATCGGCACCGAGGTCGCATGCCGCGACGGGCACTGTGGCTCGCTGGTCCGGGTGGTGGTCGACCCGATCGCCCGGGCGGTGACCCATCTCGTCGTCGAGCCTGACCACCGCTCGGGACTCGGGCGGCTGGTTCCCGTGGAGCTCGTGGAGCTCGTGGGAACCGGAGACGGCACGAACCCGGTCGACAGCGGGCATCTCCACCTCACGTGTACGACCGCCGAGTTCTCCTCGCTCGAGGAGGCCGAGGAGACACAGTTCCTCCCCGGTGGCTCCGTCGTCGCCGACTACCACGAAGGCGAAGCCCTTTCCTGGCCGTACTACGGGCTCGGCATGGGCGGGCTGGGGGACATCGGGATGGGCGGGTTGGGCATGAGCGGGCTCGGCACCGAAACGCTGGGGATGGGCATCGGCAACGCCACGCAACCGGTCGTGCGCGACCGTGTCCCCACCGGCGAGATCGAGGTCCGGCGCGGGGACCAGGTCCACGCCTCCGACGGGACCATCGGTCGCGTGGAGGGGCTGGTCGTCGACCCTCGCGACCACCGGATCACCCACGTGCTCCTCCAGGAGGGTCACCTCTGGGGCCGCAAACAGGTCGCCATCCCCATCGCAACGGTGGTGGGCGTGACCGACGGCATCCGGCTGTCGATATCGAAGGACGAGGTGAAGGCGTTGCCGGCCGTGGACGTCGACCACCCGGGAGCGCTACCGGCCGTGGGTGCCGACCACCCCGAGACGCCGACGGGCTGAGCGTCGTCGCCGGCCGTACGTCGCCGTAGTCCACCGGCACGCGCCGGCCTCAGGAGTCAACGCGGCGGTGCTCGTCCGCCTGGAGCACCCGGTCGAGGATGGCCAGCTCGGCGCGTCGCGGCCCATCTACGAGGTTGGTGATGCCCCGCGTGTCGGGCCAGGGACCCAGCACCGTTGTCGGTCGCGTGACCCTGTCCCACACCGCCCACGCCGGATCGGCACCGGCGCCAGGAGCTCCTCTACGGGCGAACGACGTCCAGGCCCCCTGCATCCGTTCCGACAGGAGCGAGACGTCGTCCCCGCCCCCGGTGAACCGCTGGACCACCGGATCTCCGACCAGCCCGAAGACAAACGGGATCTCCAGGGCGTGGCACGACCCGAGCGCGCCTCCGAACGCCGGTGACGCCGCCGTGAAGAGGTAGGCGAACGTCCCGGGTCCGGACCGAGGGCTCGCGGCGGCGCCATCGCCGCCTGCCGCCTCCCGGTGGGCGGTGGCGAACCGCACGGACGGGCGACGGAACACGACGTCGGACGAGATGGCCACCCACAGGTCGAGAGGGGTCACCGGATCGCCCCGATCCGCCCGGACCTCCCGGTAGCCGTCGATCAGTCCGGTGGGGTCGGCCGGAGCCACGCGAGCTGCCCACCGGAGCAGTCCCTGGTCGTCGATGGCGCGCACGGCAGGGTCTCCGGCGGCGAAGAACGCCGCTTCGTCCCGGTTCGTCCCGATGAGGAGCGGGATGTCCCGGGCACCGCCGCGGGCCACGTCCTCCTCCGGTGGTCGCTCCAGCATCCCGCCGTCGATCGTCGGCAGGAACGGGAGGGAGACCCCGCCCCCGACTCGGTCGCGCCGACGCGCCGCCAGCTCGGCGGCGGCCTCGACGAGCCTGTCGGCGGGGACGCGCTCGAGTGCCGGCCGGCTGAGCTCGACGCCGAGGATCGCGGCCAGGTCCCGGGCCACGCCGGCGCCCTCCTCGGCATCGTGGGTGTAGGGCGGACCGCTCTCCACCACCGCCCGATGGAACAACGGACGGGCGTCTTGCGATCCGAGCAGGGCCGAGATGCTCATCCCTCCAGCGGACTCCCCGAAGACCGTGACGTTCCCGGGATCCCCCCCCAGCTCACCGATGGTGTCCCTCACCCAGGCCAGCACCGCCACCTGATCGGAGAGCCCCCAGTTCCCGAACCCACGCCACGAACGCCCTCCCGCCCACGGGCGTCCCTGCGACGCTTCGGCAAGCACGGGATGGGCCAGGAAGCCGAGAGCACCGAGCCGGTAGTTCGCGGTGACCACGACCACGTCGTGCCCACTCGCCAGAGCGGCACCCCGATAGAGGTTCCCAGCCCCTGACCCCCCGGTGAACCCGCCCCCGTGGATCCACACCATGACCGGACGGCGCGATCGGTCCAGCCCGGGGGTCCACACGTTGAGCGTGAGGCAGTCCTCCGACTGCTCCTCGGGTTCGCCTGCCATGGCAAGCGCCCCGGCTGCCCGGGTCTGCGGCGCGATCGGTCCGAACTCGTGGCACGCGCGGACGCCGGACCACGGATCGGGCGCCGCCGGCGGGGACCACCGGCCGGGGCCGACCGGCGGCGCTGCATAGGGGATCCCCAGAAATGCCCACACCCCGTCCTGTTCGACGCCGGCCACCCGGCCAGGTCCGATCTCCACCACTCGCGGCATGATCTCCTCCTCCCGGCACCCGGCGTGGGCGCACCCGGAAGCTTCCCACGGGTGACCGCAGCGCTCGGCTCGCCATCGCGCCGGCGACCAGGGCAGGCGCTCTCCCGCGGTCGCGCCGCAGCTGATCCGAGGGCGTCTGCGGTTACCATGCGTGGGTGACCGGGAACCTAGAGGACGGGCAGCAGCCGGTGCACCCGGGCGACCCGGCGGCTCCGGCGGCTCCGGCGGCCGCAAGCCGCCGGGACGGCAACGACCTGGACGACCATCCCGCTCGGACACCGTCCACGGTGTTGTCCCCGTCGGCCGCACGCCGCCGCCGGGTCGTCACCGACGTCGTCCAGTCTCCACCCGACGGACCGGACCGGCTCACCCTTACCCCCATCCATCCAGAGGGGACCTTCCGATCGGAAGAGGACCAGGAACCACCGGCATCGCGACCGAGGTCCGACGTCGACGGTTGGGGGCGATCCGAGCGGGTGCGGACCGTTGTGCGCCGTCTCTACGACCCCATCTACCGCCACTGGTTCCGGGTCGAGTGGGAGGGGATAGAGCACGTCCCGATGCGCGGTGGCGCGCTGCTCGTCGCCAACCACTCCGGTGCCATCCCGCCGGACGCGCCGGCCGTGATGCACGGCATCGAAGAGGAGCTGGGCCGACCGATCTACGGCATGGCCGACTTCTTCTTCCGCACCGTCCCGGTGGTCGGCACCGTGTGGTCCCGTGCCGGAGGCGTCCCCGCCCACCCGGACAACGCGTATCGCCTGCTCCACGACGAGCACCAGCTGGCGCTGGTCTTCCCAGAAGGGTCGAAGGGCCCGTCGAAGACCTACGCCGACCGCTACCGACTGCGCCGGTTCGGACGGGGCGGCTTCGTCGAGATCGCCATGCGGGCCGGTGTGCCCGTGGTCCCGCTGGCGATCGTCGGCGCCGAAGAGGCGATGCCCATCCTGTTCCGCATCCCGGTCCTCTCGCGTGCCCTCCGTGTTCCCTACTTCCCGGTGACCGCCAACGTGCTCCTGCTCGGTCCGCTCCTCGGCGCCGTGACCTACTTCCCGGCAAAGATCCGGATCCGGGTGCTCGAGCCGACGGTCTTCGACGTCGACCCGGGGCTCGAGCACTACTCGAAGAGCCGGGTGATGGACGAGGCCGAGCGGATCCGGGGCCGGATCCAGGACGCCCTGCACGACATGCTGCGCGACCGTCGCAGCGTGTGGTTCGGCTGAGGTCGCCGTCGCCGTGGGACGCCGGGTGCTCATCACCGGGCTCGACACCTTCTGGGGGGGTCGGACCGCCCAGGCGCTCGAAGCCGAGCCGTCCGTCGACATGGTGCTCGGGCTCGGGATCACCGAGCCGAAGGTCCCCCTGGAGCGGACCGAGTTCGTCCGCGCCGACCAGGCTTACTCCATCCTGAGCCGGATCGTGCGGGCCACCCAGGTCGACACGATCGTCCACACCTTCTTGGAGACCAACTCCACGAGGGTCTCGGCCCGGACACTCCACGAGATCAACGTCATCGGCACGATGAACCTGCTGGCGGCGGCGGGAGCGGTGGGGACCTCGGTGCGCCAGGTCGTCGTGAAGTCCTCCACCCATGTCTACGGATCGTCCGCGGAGGACCCCTCCTGGTTCTCGGAGGGCACGCCGCGTCCGTCCGCGCCCACCACCCGCGTCGAGCGCTCACTCGTGGAGGTGGAGTCCCTGGTCTCGGACTTCGCCGAGGAGAACCCCGACCTGACCGTGAGCCTCCTGCGCTTCGCCAACGTGCTCGGTACCGATATCGTCACGCCGATCTCCCAGAACCTCCGCAAGCGCGTCCTGCCCTCGGTCTTCGGTTACGACCCTTTGGTGCAGTTCGTGGAGGAAGACGACGTCGTCCGCTCGCTCGAGTACGTGACCCACCACCGTCAGGGTGGGGTCTACAACGTCGCCGGGTCCGGCAAGCTGCCGTGGAGCGAGGTGGCGGGGATCGCCGGCGCGCTGCTCGTCCCGCTCCCGCCGGTCAACACGAGGATTGCCGCCTCTCTCCTCGGGAACCTCCGGTTCCTCCAGTTCCCCCCGGAGCTCGAACGGCTGGCCCGGTACGGGAGGGGCGTCGACACCCGCCGGATCCTCGAGACCGGGTTCACGTTCCGCTACACGAGTGCCGGCGCCGTGACCAGCTTCGCCCGGGCGAACAACCTCCGGCGCTCAGTGGGACGGTCGGACGACCGCTACCGCTACGAGCAGGACGTGGAGCAGTTCTTCCGCCACTCCCCGGCCGTCGTCCGCACGACCGACGAGTGAGGGACCCGGTGACGGCGCGGCCGGTCGGTCCGGCCTGTGCAGCCCGGCCGGCTCACCGTCGTTTCAACCACGTCGCCACCAGCTCGTCCCGGCGGACCTGCCACTCTTCGGCCGTCATCCCGTAGCGGACGTGGTCCTCCCAACGCCCGTCGATCTCCAGGTAGCCGACCGTGACGCCTTCGCAGCGCAGCCCCAGCTTCTCGGCCACCCGCCGGCTCGCCCGGTTACGGGGGATGATGGAGACGTCCACCCGGTGGAGGTCGATCGACTCGAAGGCGAAGCGCAGGAGCACCACCATGGCCTCGGGGACCAGCCCCTGGCCCGCCAGGTCCCGGTCCACCCAGTAGCCGATGCCCCCACTCTGGAACGGTCCCCGCTGGATGGAGGAGAGCGTGATCTCACCGGCCAGGCGCTGCTCCAGGAAGATCCCGAAGCCGAAGCCGGTCCCGAGCTGACGCTCCCTCTCACGCATCAGGCAGCGGGTGGCGAAGCTCCGGGCGTCCTCGGGCGCGAACGGGGCGCCGTGGGGCCGGGGCTCCCACGGGGTCAGCCAGGCCCGACACCGGTCGCGAACCTCGAACCACGCCGGGTAGTCCGACTCGGTCAGGGTCCGGAGACGCACCCGCCAGCCCGCCAGCTCCAACGGGCGCGTCGCGATCGCCGGTAGCCGATGGCTCATCGCACCAACTCCTCCTGCATGCCGACCAACGTTAGACGGACATCACCGGAGCGTGGCGACCAGACCGTCCAGGATGTCCGCCTCCGACACGAGGCAGGTCTCCGCACCCAGCCACCGCATCACCTGGCGCAGGATGACGGCGCCGGCGACGATGACGTCGACCCGGCCCTCGACCATCCCGGGACGGGCCGACCTGGCCAGCCGGTCGTCGGACGCCAGCACGTCACACCAGTGGCAGACCTCGGCGGCAGAGAGCACACTGTGGTGGACCCGGGCGCGGTCGTAGGTGGTGAGGCGCTGGTTGAGCATCGAGATCGTGCTCACGGTCCCGGCCAGGCCCACCATCCGATGGGCGGCGGTCGCACCCGCCGCCAGGGTCGGGGCTCCGGCCAGCGCCGCGTCCACCAGCTCGGACGCCGCTTCGAGCTCGCCGGGAAGAGGCGGATCGCGGTGGAGCACCCGCTCGGCCAGCCGGACGCAGCCGAGCTGGAAGGAGTCGACCATCAACCGGGGATCGTCGGGCGCGGCGCCCACCACCACCTCGGTCGACCCACCCCCGATGTCCACCACCACCCAGGGCCCGTCACCGGCGGGGAGATCGGCGGCGGCGCCAGCCAGCGCCAGCCGGCCTTCCTCGATGCCGCTCAGGAGCTCGACGGGCGCACCGAGCGCAGCCTCGGCGGCGGCGAAGAAGTCAGAGGCGTTCGAGGCATCCCGGACGGCCGAGGTCGCCACCATGCGGATCGCCACCACACCGCGAGCCTCGCACACGGCGTGGAACCCCGACAGGGCCGCGGCGCAGCGAGCGATGGCCTCGGGCGCGAGTCGCGCCGTCGCGTCCACGCCCTGGCCCAGCCGGGTGATCTCCATCCGCCGGTCCACCGACCTCCCCTCCCGGTCGACAACGAGCAGCCTGGTCGAGTTCGTGCCGCAGTCAACCGCTGCGACCGGTCCGTCCCGGTGAGATCCGCTCGTCATCGACCCTTCGTAGCACGCCCCGACGGGCGGCTCGCGAGGTCAGCACCGGTCAGCACCGGTCAGCACCGGTCAGCCGGAGCCGGCCCCGGCACCGGCCCACCGAGGTCGTCGCGCCCGAGCCGGGCGGCCACCCAGGCGCCGACGGGGTCGGGACCCCCTGCGAGCCACCATGCCAGGTGGGCATGGAGGCACTTCACCCCCCGCCTGGTCCCAGCCACACCGCCCGTCGGACGGGGGCCGTGGTGGTCGTCGGGAACCAGGGCGTCGCGGAGCGCGGCATAGCGGGCGTGGGCATGGGCGACTTCCGCCGGTGGCACCTCCGCCTCCGCCCGGCGCACGCCACCGGCCGACTCAAGGCGCGCCACGGCGGCGGTAAGGTCCGGGTCCACCAGCCAGAACGTGGTCGGCATGGGGGTCCCGTCCCGGAGGAAAGGGGCGTTGCGGATCACCCGCGGTTGCCCGCCCTCGGACCGGACCACCACCTCGAAGGCACCCGCCGGGGCACGCCCGAGCAGGCGGGTGACGATCGCCGTATCGTCCGCACTGGCAGGTTCGAGCGACCGGATCGGCACCGGGGCGTGGCCCGGCACCGGGGCTCCGGGGGGAACCCGGGGACCGGTCACCGCCAGAATTCGAGGGACCTGAGCACCCGCGCCACGAAGCCGCCGGCACCTGCCGTTCCGGAGCCGGCCCCGGGCAGCCCACTGCCACCGCTCGGAGCGGTGGACGAACCGCCGGTACCGGAAACGAGCGTGGCAGCATTGGCCGGAGCGACGGGTGGCTTGAAGCCGGGGTCGCTGGCCGGTGACGTCCGGGAAGCCCCCGTCGTTGCACCGGCCGGGGGAAGCACCTCGTAGACGGTCTGGCCTGGTGTGACGAGCTGGTAGTCCTCACGGGCGAGCCGCTCGATCTCGGCGTTCGACCCGAGGAGCTGGTGCTCGTTCGACAGCGCTCGGTTCTCCTGGCGCAGGCTGGCCAGGGCCGCAGACTGGGTGCTCAGCTGGTGGCGCTGGCTCATGAGACCGGCCACCGGGAGCCCAGTAGCCAGGACGACCGCCGATACCACCACCGACGCGCCGAGAAGCACCCGCCGGCGCCGGGCGTCGGCCGTGACCCGCCCTGGACGCCGTCCCGGGCTGGCCTTCGCCGTCCTGGCCGCCCTGGCCGGAGTAGCTCGTCCCGTCCTGGCCGGGCTGGCCGACCTGGCCTTCGCCGCCCTGGCCGGAAGCCGCCGCGCCGTCCCGGTTCCGGACCGGCTCATCGCTCCCGCCGACGGGACAGGGCAGCGCTGCCCCGGAAGGCCGCCGACTCCCCCAGGAGCTCCTCGATCCGGAGCAGCTGGTTGTACTTGGCCACCCGATCGGACCGCGCCGGTGCCCCCGTCTTGATCTGACCGCAGTTGGTGGCCACGGCCAGGTCGGCGATGGTCGTGTCCTCCGTCTCCCCCGAGCGGTGCGACATGACACAGCCGTACCCGGAACGGGTGGCGAGCGCCATCGTCTCCACGGTCTCGGTCAGCGTCCCGATCTGGTTGACCTTCACCAGGATGGCATTGGCCGCACCGAGATCGATCCCGCGCGCCAGCCGAGCCTGGTTCGTGACGAAGACGTCATCGCCCACCAGCTGGACCGAATCGCCGATGGCGGCGGTGAGCGCCTGCCAACCGTCCCAGTCCTCCTCGGCCATCCCGTCCTCCAGGGAGACGATGGGGTAGCGCTCCACCAGGTCGGCCCAGTAGGCGACCATCTGCTCCGGGGAGAGTGTCCTTCCCTCCCCTGCCAGCACGTAGGCCCCGTCACGGTAGAGCTCGCTCGTCGCCGGATCCATGGCGATCGCCACCTCCGCCCCGGGGACGAACCCCGCCGCCTCGACGGCGGACACGAGCACCTGGACCGCCTCTTCGTTCGACCCGAGGTCCGGTGCGAACCCGCCCTCGTCGCCCACGGCCGTGGCGAGACCCCGGTCCCGGAGCACGGCGGCCAGCGCGTGGTAGGTCTCGACCCCCCAGCGGAGGGCTTCGGAGAACGACGCCGCTCCCACCGGCACGATCATGAACTCCTGGAAGTCCACGGAGTTGTCGGCGTGGACCCCACCGTTCAAGACGTTCATCATCGGCACCGGGAGCACGTGGGCTCCCGATCCCCCGATCGAGCGGTACAGCGGGACGTCGAGCTCGTCGGCCGCGGCCCGGGCCGAGGCGAGGGAGGCGCCGAGGATGGCGTTCGCCCCCAGGCGTGACTTGTCCGGGGTGCCGTCCGCGTCGATGAGCGCCAGGTCGACGGCCCGTTGGTCGAGGGCGTCGAGATCGGTCAGCACAGCGGCGATCTCACCGTTGACGTTCGCCACCGCGCCGAGCACGCCCTTCCCACCGAAACGGCTCCCCCCGTCGCGCAGTTCGACCGCTTCGAACGTGCCGGTCGACGCCCCGGAGGGGACGATGGCCCGACCCGACGCTCCCGAGTCGAGCACGACGTCCACCTCGACTGTCGGGTTGCCCCGGGAGTCGAGCACCTCGCGCCCCTGCACCTCTACGATCCTGCTCACCGTCCGTGCTGCTCCTTCGACCCAGAGTGGAAAGAACGTATCACCCGCCGGCCTCCGAGCTGGGTATTCACCCGACCTCCTCGATGCGGGACCGGAGCGCGCTCGAACGGACGCGCAGCGCCGACTCGGGATCGACGGCGCACGCCCGGGCGACGGCCACGACCGACTCCAGCAGGGCGCCGATGCCGCCGTCGTCGCCGGGCCGGCCGGCCTCGCTCCGGGCTCGGGCCCGGGAGGCCACGTCGTGGGCGCGGGTCACCACCTCCCGGACGCGGGCGTCCACATCCAGGTCGGCGTCGGACCCCAACCCGACGGCTGCCGCCTTGCGCTGGAGCTTGGCCGCCATCGCCAGGGCCGGCAAAGAGGGAGGGATCCCCTCGGTGATGCTCGCACGGCCCTTCTCCCGCTTCTTCAGCTCCTCCCAGCTGGCCGAGAGCTCGGCGGCCCCGACCACGGCGTCCGGACCATCCAATCCGCTGCCGTAGAGCTGAGGGTGCCGTCCGACGAGCTTGTCGTGGACGGCGCGGGCCACGTCGGCCAGGGTGAACCACCCGGCTTCGGTGGCCAGCGCGGCGTGGAGGTAGACCTGGAACAACAGATCGCCGAGCTCCTCTTCCAGATGGGCGACGGCCGCTTCACCGGGGCCGTCGAGCCCGACCGGCATGGTGGTGTCCTCCGTGATCGGCGCACCCGTTCCCTCCCCGGACGCCGGGCGCCCTCCGTGACCGCCTCGGGCATCCACGACCGCCACCTCGTCGATGGCCTCCAGCGCCTCGTAGCACTCCTCGAGGAGGTGGGGGGCGAGGGACCCGTGGGTCTGGACCCGGTCCCACGGGCACCGGAGTCGCAGGTCCCGGACCAGCTCGTCCAGGCGGAGGAGCTCGGAGCCGACCGGATCGGTGAGCTCCGGGATCCAGACGGTCGTCAGGTGGTCGGGGGCGACTGCCCGGTCGAGGTCGGCGAAGGGAACCACCGTCACCGTTTCGTCGGGCAGGCCCAGGTGGTGGAGGATGGTCACGGGCCGCGCCGGGAAGGTGTCGACGGCGAGCTTGATGTCCGAGAGGACCGCGACAGACCAGCACTGGGCGACCACGAGCGGCCCCCGCTCCCCTGCCGCGTCCAGCGCGAACCGCTGGCCGTCCACCAGCCGCACCCCTTCGGCCAGCGGGTCGATGCCCAGCCGGGCGTAGACCAGATCGAGGAACGACATGGCCGGGTGCACCGATACCCGCACCGAGCCGGACACCACCGACGGGTGGTCACAGAGGAGCACCACCGTGCGCTCGGCGACCAGTGGAGACCCGGGAACGCCGTAGACGATCCGGCCCTCCCGCCCGGCGCTGGAGACGAGGGTCTCGACGATGCGCTCGTAGACCGCCGCGAAGGTCGGCTCGGATTCGTAGACGTGATCGAAGGACCCGGCCACCCGGAGGCCCCCGGCAGCAGGGTGGCGCGTCGTACGCAGGTAGACCGGGTTGCCGGCCGCCAGGATCGACGCCACCGCCGCCGTGGTGCACTCGGGACCGGCCGGTCCGAGTCCCACCACGTCGATGCTGCCACCCCCGGCGGCGCTCACCTGGTGGGTGCGGTGCTCCCGGACGAGCCGGTGAGCCCCGACGTCACCGCCAGCAGGTCCTTCTTCGGCGGCGCCGCCGGAGGTGCGATGTTCCCCACGCGCCACGTGCCGAACGTGGGGTTCACGCTGACCGTCGAGCGCCGGGCGAACGCCAGCACCTCACTGCCGACCCGGGTCTCGTTCGCCGTCCCGGTGAGCAGGTCCTGGCGCACCTGGGGGGTGGCGGCCGACAGGGTCTGGCGCGTGGTCTTCGTCACCTCGAAGATGATCCAGGCCGAGGAGCTCGGGTCCTTGATGGGCCCGATCGGCGTGCCGACGGTGATGGTCGGCTGGCCCAGCTCCTGTTCCAGCGTGGCAAGCTCGTACGTGCAGCCGAGCGATCCGCCGTTGGCCGACGACGCCGTGTCGATCGAGTCGGCCTTGGCCAGGGCGGCGAACGAGCCGCCGGCGTGCAGCTTGGCGGCGACGGTGTTCGCCTCGCTCTGGGTGGCCGTGGCGATGTCGCTCAGGCACGCCACGGTGAACTGGTTCGGGTTGGCGTCGTAGTAGGCCCGGATGGCGCCGGGCGAGAAGTTGGCCCCGTCTGCCAGGAGCTCCAGCTGCACCGCCTCCGTCCGGATCTCCTCGTCGCGGAAGCCGGCCGGCAGGGCATCGAGGAGCTGGGTCCCGGTGATCGGCTGCCCGGACGTCGACTGGCAGTAGGACGTCACGCCCGCGTTCCCGGCCTGTTGCACCGCGGCGTCGATCTCACCGCTGAACTGCTGCCCGAGAGCCGTGCGGGCCGAGCTCAGCTCGGCACTGGTCACGGTTACGTGGTGCCCGGCGGCGTACTGGCGGTAGAGCAGGCTGTTCACCGACTGGAGCAGCACGCTGTCGGTGAGGCTCATGGAGAACGTCCCCTGGCCGCCGGTGCCCGCCACCTGGAGCGGACCGCCCGGCGACTCGATCTCGAGCAGGCATGCACCGGCCTGTGTCGTCCCGAACGACTGCATCTCCCTGAAGACCGAGGACTGGGAGATGCCGACCCCGTTCACTGTCGCCGCCGACGGGGGCACGGTGCAGGCGGTGGCGATCAGGCCTGCGACGGCGACAGTGCCCACGAACACGAAGAGGCGTCTCACGCCAGGCGATGCTACCGGCTGGGCCCGGTGCCACTGGCGGCGGCCATCTCCGAGCGGAGCCCGGCCCCCCCGGCCCCGCCTTTCCCCGGTCGCGATCCCGCGGCGACCGGAGGCGGCGGCACGAGCGTCCGGAGGAGCTCGACCAACCGGGTGGCGAACGGCACCCCGCTCGCTCCAGGCGGGATCGGGACCACCAGGCGGCTCGACTCGGGGTGCCACCGGGCGCCGGGGACCAGCCGGGCCAGGCGCACCTCGGCCGAGGCAGGCAGGACGAGGGGAGCGATCCTCGCCGTCGCGTCCGCCGGCGCGCCCATCCGCCGCGCCACCTGTACGGCCACGTCGGTGATCCCGAGGCGCACGCACTCCGTCCGCAACAGGGCCACCTCCAGGAGTGTCCGGGCCGGCGGCGGGGGCGGACCGAAGCGGTCCAGCCATTCCACACGCACGTCGTCGACCTCCGGTGCCTCCCGGACCACCGCCAGCCGGCGGTAGGCCTCCAGGCGGGCGTCTTCGGACTCGATGTAGTCGGCCGGCAGGAACGCCACGTCCGGGAGGTCCAGCGACAGCTCGACCGGGACTGGCCGCGCTTCCCCCTTCAGCTCGGCCACCGCCTCGCTCACCATCTGCACGTAGAGGTCGTAGCCGATGGCGGCGATGTGGCCCGACTGGTCCCTCCCGAGGAGGTTTCCCGCCCCCCGGATCTGGAGGTCGCGCAACGCGATCTTGAAGCCCGAGCCGAGCTCGGTGTGATCGCCGATCGTCCGGAGACGCTCGTAGGCCTGCTCGGACAGCACGCGGTCGACGGGGTGGAACAGGTATGCGTAGGCCCGCTGCCCGGCCCGGCCCACCCGGCCGCGTAGCTGGTGGAGCTGTCCCAGGCCCAGGAGGTCTGCCCGGTCCACGATCAGGGTGTTGACCGCGGGCATGTCGATGCCCGACTCGATGATCGTGGTGCACACGAGGACGTCGTAGGCGCCTTCGAAGAAGTCGAGCACCACCCGCTCGAGTGTCCCTTCGTCCATCTGGCCGTGGGCGACGGCGACCCGGGCCCCGGGGACCAGCCGGCGCACCCGTTCGGCCACGGCGTCGATGTCGTCGACCCGGTTGTGGACGTAGAAGACCTGGCCCTCGCGGAGCATCTCCCGGCGGATCGCCTCGGAGACCGCCGCCTCGTCGAACTCCCCGACGTGGGTGAGGATGGGGCGCCGCGCCGCCGGCGGCGTGTTCACCATCGAGAGGTCGCGGATGCCGGTGAGCGCCATCTCGAGCGTCCGGGGGATCGGGCTCGCCGTCAGGGTCAGGACGTCGACGTGGGCGGTGAGCGCCTTGATCGCCTCTTTGTGGGTGACGCCGAACCGCTGCTCCTCGTCGACCACCAGCAGCCCCAGGTTCTTGAAGGAGACGTCCCCGGCCAGCAGCCGGTGGGTAGCCACCACCACGTCCACCGATCCGTCGGCCAACCCGGCGAGCACGTCTTTGACCTGGGCGGCGGTGAGGAAGCGGCTGAGCAGCTCCACGCGCACGGGGAACGGGGAGAACCGGTCCGCGAACGTCTGGGCGTGCTGGCTCGCCAGCAGCGTCGTGGGCACCAGCACGGCGGCCTGAGTGCCCTCCTGGACGGCCTTGAACACGGCCCGCAGGGCGACCTCGGTCTTGCCGAACCCGACGTCGCCGCACACCAGCCGGTCCATGGGTTGGGGCCGCTCCATGTCCTCCTTCGTCTCCTCGATGGCCCGGACCTGATCGGCGGTCTCCTCGAACGGGAAGCCGGCTTCGAGCTCGGCCTGCCATGGGGTGTCGGGACCGAACGAGCGGCCCTCGATCTCCAGCCGGCGCCGGTACAGCGTGACCAGCTCCTCGGCGATCTCGTGGACGGCGGCGCGGGCCTTGGCGCGCGACCGCTGCCACTCCGAACCGCCCAGCCGGTGGACCGTGGGCGCATCCCCACCCGTGTACGGGGTGAGCAGGTCGATCTGGTCGGTGGGCAGGTACAGCTTGTCGTTGCCCCGGTACTCCAGGAGGAGGTAGTCCCGGGTGGCACCGCCCATGGTCCGGGTGACCATGCCCCGGTAGATGGCGACGCCGTGCTGCCGGTGGACGACCGGGCTCCCCGGCGCCAGGTCGTCGAAGAAGCCGTCCACCGCCCGGGCCCGGGCCCGGGGCGCCCGGTGCGGCCGGTGGCGGCCGGTGAGGTCCGACTCGCCGAGCACCGCCACCTTGCACCGCGGGAGGATGAAGCCGCGGTCGATCGGTGCCACCACGATCTGCACCCCCGGTCCCGCCGGGGGCTCGGCACCGTCGTCGAGCCGGACGGGCACCGCCATCCCCTCGGCGGCCAGGGCATCGGCCATGCGGGAAGCGCCCGCCTCGTGCTGGCTACAGAGGACCACCGAGCAACCGGCGTCGACAGCGCGCCGGACCTGGTCGGCCAGCCGGGTCGGGTCGCCGAGGATCGGCTCCCAGCCGGAACCGACCACAGCGGGAACGTCGCCACCGGAGACGGGCGGCACGACGGAGAGCGTCGAGGCGCGGCAGCGTTGGAGGACCCGGTCGTAGGGGAGATGGAGGCGGGGGCTACCGCTGCCGCCTTCGAGCCCCCAGGTGGAGGCCAGCGCATCGGCGAGCGCCGCCTCCTCGTCGACCAGATCGGCGGCGCGGTCCCGGATGTGGCCGGGCTCCACCAGGACCACCAGCCCGCCAGGACCGACCAGGTCGGTCACGAGCTCCTCTTCGGGAGCGACCCACGGCAGCCATGACTCCATCCCGTCGAAGAGGGCGCCGTCGGCCAGCTGGTCCCACTGGTGGCGTCCCCACGGCGCCTCGGCCACCAGACGGGCGGCCCGGTCCCGCACCGCTCTGTCCGGACGCAGCTCCCGGCAACCGAAGATCGCCACCCGGTCGAGCTCGTCGACCGACCGCTGGTCGGCGAGGTCGAAGTGGGCCAGCCGATCGACCTCGTCTCCCCACAAGTCGATCCGTACCGGCGCTTCCTCGGTCGACGGGAACACGTCGACGATGCCACCCCGGACGGCCAGCTCGCCCCGGTGCTCGACCAATGGCTCCCGCCGGTACCCCCGGTCCACGAGGGCAGCCACCAGGGCGTCGACCTCCACCCGAGCTCCTCGTTCCACGACGACGGGCTCGGCGGCGTGCCGCCACGGTCCGAGCCGCTGGAGCACGGCCTTGATCGGGGCCACCACGACGTCGGGACGGTCTCCACCAGCACCGCCGAGGTGCCAGAGCGTGGCGAGGCGCTGGCCCATCGTCGACCCCTCGGGGCTCACCCGTTCGAAGGGGAGCGTCTCCCACGCCGGGAACAGGTCGACCGTGGCTTCCGGCGCGAACGTCCCGATATCCCGGGCCAGGTGCTCGGCGGCCAGGCCCGTCGCCGTCACGACCACGACCGGCCGGCGGCGGCCGAGGGCCAGCAGGCCGGCGACCACGAACGCCTGAGCAGCCACCGGGGTGGCAATCGTCGCCGCCGCCGCACCGACGACGCGGACCATGGCCGGCTCGTCACGCAGCCGGGACGGGAGAGAGGCAAGGCGCATCGCCGTCAGGCTACCGGTCGGGCCCCGACCGGTAGCACGGTCAGGCGCTGGTGTTCACCTCGTTCATGGCCCGCTCCACCCCGGCCGCCGAGATGCGCTCCACGGCATCTGCCGCCATCTCCACGGCGCCACCGAGCACGGTCTGGTCGGCCGGGGACGGACGGCGCAGCACGTAGGCCGCACCCGACAGGCGGCCGGGTGGCTTCCCGATGCCGATCCGGACGCGGACGTAGCCGCTGGCGTGGAGGTGCTGCTCGATGGACCGCAGGCCGTTGTGGCCGGCGTTGCCCCCGCCCACCTTCACCTTCACCCGCCCCGGCGGCAGGTCGAGCTCGTCGTGGACCACGACCAACGCCGGCAATCCCGCCGGCCCGTCGGCCTCCATGCCGGCCCGACGCACCAGGGCGGCCACGGCCATCCCCGAGTCGTTCATGAACGTGCGGGGGACGGCCAGGAGCACCCGCTGCGCTCCCATCGCCACGGTGGCGCACTCGGCGGACAGCCGCCGATCGCCGGAGAGGACGCCCCCGTGGCGGCGAGCCAGCACCCGGACGGCGTCGGCACCTACGTTGTGACGGGTCCCCTCGTACTCCCGGCCCGGGTTCCCCAACCCGACCACCAGGAGGTCGGCCGGGGTCCCCCTTCGAGGCGCCGGCAGGTCCTACCCCTCTTCGGCCGGCGCGCTCGCCGCTTCCGCTGCCGCCGCCTCGGTGTCAGCGCTGGAGACCCGGGGCGGGAGGCCGGTGACCACGGACATGTCCGGGTCGATGTCGATCTCCGCCCCCTTGGGCAACGGGATGTCGGAGACCTTCAGCGATCCACCGATGGTGAGGCCGGAGATGTCGAGCTCGAGGGCGGACGGGATAGCGGACGGGACCGCCTTGATCGGGAGGGTGAAGAGCTGCTGCTCGACCACGCCGTCGCCGTGGTGCACCTCCACCGGCTCCCCGACCAGCATGATCGAGACCTCCGCCGCGATGACCTCGTCCCGGCTGACGATCTGGAAGTCGATGTGGGTGACGACGCCCTTCACCGGGTGACGCTGGATGTCCCGGGCGAGGGCGAGGAAGCTCCTCCCGTCGACGTCCAGGGAAAGCAGCGTGTTGAGGCCCGCCTCCCCGGACATGGCCGTGCGGAACTCACGGGCCACGACGGTGACGGGTACCGGATCGGCGCCGTGCCCGTAGACGATCCCGGGGATCTTCCCGTCCGCCCGGAGGCGACGTGCGGGGCGGGTGCCGATCGTGCGGCCGGACTCGGCGACCAGTGTCATCTCGGGCATGGGGGGGACTCCTCGGAGGTGGCTCTCGGAACAGGGTGAAGACCCGATGGGTTGTAACGTCCATAATCACGCCACCCTTGGTCATCTTGGCAAAGCCTCTCTTAATAAGCTCATCGCCAAATCTAAGGTCAGATAGATTGAGTTCCTTGTTCATGATTGATAGGCATTCGTAGAAAATATAAATATATGGT
>DAHXOA010000058.1 GCA_027365145.1 Acidimicrobiaceae bacterium
GTCTCCCCGGTCTCCCCGGTCTCCCCGGTCTCCCCGGTCTCCCCGGTCTCCCCGGTCTCCCCGGTCTCCCCGGTCTCCCCGGTCTCCCCGGTCTCCCCGGTCTCCCCGGTCTCCCCGGTCTCCCGCAACTTGGCAAAGAGCGCATCCACGGTGGCGCGACCCACCGGTCGGGGGTCCGTTCGGGGCTCGGAACGATCCGGACCTCTCTCGTCGACCACCCGTTGCGCAGTCTCCGAAACACCCTGTTCCCGGGCGATCGGATCAGATGGAGGCAGATCGACGTCGTCGCCAGGCGCCGCCGCCGAGACCGCTCCCACCGGGTACGGCTCCTCCACCGGCGTCGGTGAAACCGCCACATCCACAGGCTCTGCCTCCCGGTGTTGCGCCGCCCGCTCCTCGTTGATCGCCGCAACCTCCCCCGTCGCTTCGGCTACTGGTTCGGTATCCCCCTGGCCGTCGGCCACACCAACGAAGCGAGCGGGGGGGTCTCCCGGCACCGCCCCTCCCTCCGTGGCAGATCCCGCAGGAGTGACGCTCGGCGCCTGCTCCACCCCCGCGGCGCCATCCACTGCCGCCTCGCCTGGCTCGGGCCCGCTCCGCTCCACGGCCTCACGTCCCGCCTCTTCAGCAGCAAGGCGGGCGGCGTCTTCCGCCCGGAAGAGCTCGTCGGCGATCGTGTCGATCGACCGCCGGACCCCGCTCACCGTCTCGGCTAGGCGCTCACGTCCGGCGCGTAACTGCTCGATCTGCGCATGGAGCACCTTCCGGCGCCTGGACAGGTCGGCCAGCACCCTTGCCCGCAGGGACTGCGCTTCTTCCAGCATGTCCCGACACTCGCCGCGCGCCCGGGTGGTCATGCCCTCGACCTCGATGCGAGCCGCCTCGATCGCTGCGGCCGCCTCCTCTTCCGCCCGTCGGCGGAGCTCGGCGGCAGCATGCTCCGACTGGGTCGCCCGCTCCATCAGGAGTGCCTGCGTCCGCTCCTCGGTCTCAGTGATCTCCTGCCGAGCACTCGCCAACATCTGCTCAGCCTCTCCTTCGGCCTTGGCCACCATCTCGCGCGCCGCATCATGCGCGGTCTGGAGAACCCGGGCCGTCTCGTGGCCGAGTGCGTTGGTGAGCGTCGCCTCGTCGAGGACGGGGTTGGCAGCACGGCGCTCGGCGTCGGCCAGCGCCGTACGCAGCTCCTCCTCCTTGGCCGCCTGGGCGCGGAGGATCCCGGCGACCTCCTCTAGATAGGCGCGGACCTGGGTAGCGTCGAATCCGCCCCGCCGCACGGTGGGAAAGCTCCGGGTCGCGACGGCTTCGGCAGACACGTGCGACGAGGACGAGATGGAAAGTGGACGTTCCTCGGACATGGGGAGAGCCTACGACGGACCATCGCCGCTGCCCGCCATGGTCCGCGGCCACTCGATCGCCGGCGACACCCACCGGGCAACGCCCGAGCCGGCGCGCATGCTCAGCGGACGAGGCATCGGCCGGCCCCCCGTGAGCGCCGGGCATGGGACACGTTCCGCCTGGTCAGTGCGACAGCGCCGCGACCGGTCCCGGTCCGCCCGTCGACGTCGGAAGCTCCGGGACATGGCCGCCATGGGCCGCGATCACCGCGAGCGCCTGGTCGAGCGTGGACACCGGGTAGATGTGCAAGCTCGGCACGTCCTTCGACTTCGCCGACGCGTACTCCTGAGGCGGGACCAGAAACATCGTGGCGCCAGCACGTTCGACCGCGACGGTCTTCTCCGCCACGCCGCCGACCGGACCGACGGTACCGTCGCTCGCCATCGTCCCCGTCGCCGCGATCGTTCTACCCCCGGTCAGGTCACCACCGGTCAGGCTGTCGATGACCCCGAGCGTCATGGCAAGCCCGGCCGAAGGGCCCCCGATATCGGCAACGTTGATCGATACCGGGAACGGGAACGTGTAGCCCACCTGAGCGTTCGGGTACAGCTCGATCCCGAGATCGAGGGTGACTCGTCGCGTCCCGATCTCCATCGTGTGGACACGGAGGTGCACCGACACCCGGACGGGAGCGCCCGTGCCGTGCCGTTCCACCGACAGCGACACGGTCTCACCGGACCGGTACCGCTTCATCGCCGACAGGAACGCACTGTTGGTCGGGGTCGATCGGCCGTCGACAGCGGAGATGACGTCACCTACGTGGAGGAGCCCAGACGCGGCGGTGCCGTCGAACACGGCGAACACCAGTACCCCGGCGGCGTGGGGCTGCACGTCGTAGCCGAGCCGCTCCAGGGCCGCAGCCTTGGCTGCCGTCTCCGCCTGGTCCATCTCCAGATAGCCCTGCGCCACGAGCTGTGAGGGTGGGGTACCCCCCGTCACGCTGTACACCGAATCCAGCGCCGTGTCCGAATGGATCTTGAAATACAGGTAGGAGAGTGCCGAAACCCGGCTGATCTCGACGTCGACGAGCAGTACCGGGTGCGTGACGGCGTGGGACTTCGACGCAGGGACCGTGATGAACTGCTGCACGGACTGCGCCGTGCCGGGCTGGACGGCGTAGTAGTCGAGGTTGACCCGCGACGCGATCACCAGTGCGACCGCCACGACCACCAGCACCACGAGCAGGCGGTTGACGCGGTAGCGGCCTGCCCCACCCGGAACAGCGCGGCCCGTGGCGCCCTCCCCGTTCTCCACCCCACTGGTGCTGTGGCTGACGGTGCCGAAGCTCCTGCTGTCGTGATCGCTCATCGTTCGGCCATAGTGGTGCGGTGCGTGCTCCTCGTCCAGCAGATGGGCTCACCCCGGAAGGGTCCCGATCGAGCGACGACGCAGGCCGACGCCGCAGGTCTGGGGAGCCACAGCCTGCCACGGAACCGCTCGATGGCGATGTCGCCGAACGCCGCCGGGTCGTCGTGGTCGCCGGCCACACGGGCGACCGGGCGACTGCCGGCAGGGGACTGACGGACCCCAGCCCGGCAGTGCGGGAAGCCGCGCTCGGTGCGCTCGACCGCCTGGGCGTGCTCGAGAACGACGGCATCGTCCACGCCCTCGAAGACACCGATCCCTCCGTGAGGCGCCGGGCCGCAGAGCTGGCCGCGACCAGACCCGACATCCCGCTGGATCAGGCACTGGCGGACCGCGCCCCCATGGTCGTCGAGATGGCAGCCTGGGCACTGGGCGAGCGGGCCGGGCCGGCTGCCGTACCTGTGCTCGTCGCGCTCGCCGATCGATTCGCCGGACATCGCGATCCGCTCTGCCGCGAGTCGGCGGTCGCCGCCCTGGGGGCCATCGGAGACCCGTCTGGGCTCGATGCCGTCGTCGCCGCCCTCGACGACAAGCCTGCGATCCGCCGACGAGCTGCCGCCGCACTCGCCGCCTTCGACGACCTGCGGGCCGAGACAGCGCTCCGCTCCTGCCTGGCCGATCGCGATTGGCAGGTCCGCCAGATCGCCGAGGACCTCCTCAGCCTCGAGGGCGAGGACACGGTTACCGGCGGCGCCGGGACCTCGGTCGACGGCAACGGCTGAGTGGCGCCGGGCGCCCACCGCCGCGATGGGAACGGTCCCCTGCCGGCGTCCGACTGTGCTGCCGAGTCAGGCGTCGGCGGCAGCGAAGAGAGACTTCAGCTGGTCGATGGTTCCCAAGCACTCGCCGGCACCGAGCACGACGCAGTCGAGTGGCGTCGCCACCAGGTGGACGGCAACCGAGGTCTCGTCCGCCAGCCGGTTGCCGAGACCGCGCAGCAGGGCACCACCACCGACAAGGTAGATCCCCTGTTCAATGATGTCCTGAGCCAGGTCAGGCGGTGCTTCCCCGAGACATGCCAGCACCGTCTCCACGATACGGTCGACCTGTTCGCGGATCGCCACCCGCACCTCCTCGGGCGTGATGATCACCGTCTTGGGCTGGCCGGTTGCGACCTCCCGTCCCCGGATCTCCGCCTTGACCTCCCCCGCATAGGGGAGCGCGGAGCCGATGGCGATCTTGATCTCCTCGGCAGTCCGCTCACCGACGGCGATCCCATACCGGTGCCGGATATGCGTCTGGATGGCCGCGTCCATGTCGAACCCCCCGCACCGCACGGAGCGAGAGGCCACCACACCACCGAGGGAGATCACGGCTGTCTCCGTGGTCCCACCGCCCACGTCCACCACCATGTTGCCCATGGGTTCGTGCACCGCCAGACCGGCGCCGATCGCCGCGGCCATCGGCTGTTCAAGCAGGTACACGGCCGAGGCTCCGGCGCGACGCGCCGCGTCCTTCACCGCTCGCCGCTCGACGGACGTGATGGCCGACGGCACGCAGAGCAGCACCCGGGCACGGTTCATCTTGGTCATCCCCGCACGCCGGAGGAGGAGGCGGATCATCCGCTCGGTGACGTCGAAGTCCGTGATGGCGCCTTCGCGGAGCGGCCGGACGGCCACGATGTAACCGGGAGTGCGGCCGATCATCTGCCAGGCCTCGTCGCCGACCGCCAGCACCTCATGGCTCCGGGTGTCGAGCGCGATCACCGTGGGTTGGTTCAGGACGATGCCCCGCCCCTTCGCAAAGACGAGGGTGTTCGCCGTCCCGAGGTCGATGGCAAGATCCCGGACCATTGAGGCCATCGTAGGACCTCGGCCCTCGCACCACCGCCGCCCTGGTCATGCGGGCGACGTCGTTCCTGGCACCCGCATCACTAGGCTTCCGCCGATGGCAGGAGAGATCCCCGAGAACGGAGGACTCGACCCGGGGAGCAGTGGGGAGGGGGATTCCGGCACCGACCAAGTGCGGGGGTGGGTTTCGCCCGACGATCGGCTGTGGCGCCATCCGTCCGAGGCCGGCCACGCCTCTCGGATGCCGGGTTGGCACCCCACACGCGTGCTCCCGCCGCTCTCCGGCGGTGACGCTCGGCCCACCGTGCGATGGATGGCGGGGTCGGCAATGGCATGCCTGGCCATCGTCCTCCTCGTCGGCGGGGCGGCACTCGCGATGAACGGAGCCTCTCCCGGCCGTACGGCACCGACCAGCGCAGCGCCCGTCCGACCGCGCTCGTCGGTGAACTCGCTCGTCGCGACAACCCCGACCACGGAAACCCGCCCGGTATCGGTCCCGACCGACGCGGTGGTTTCGCGGATGGTATCCGGTGTCCTCCCATCCCTCGTCGCCCTGGAGGCCGTCTCCGGCCACCACACGATCAAGAGCACGGCGGTGGTCGTGGAAGACGGCGGGCTCGCCGTCACCTCCGCGTCGGTCGTGACCGGCGCCTCTTCCATCTGGTCGATCGGTCCCGGGGGGACACGCAGCCGCGTCAGCGTCGTCGGGAGCGACCCGACCTCGGGCGTCGCCCTGGTCCAGGTGGCGGGTAATCGGCCGGTGGCGTCGTTCGACACGGACGTCGGCCTGGATCCGGGCACCACCGCCCTGGCCGTCTCCCTGCACCCCGCCGCGCGGCGCCGAGCCGGCCCCTCGGTGAGTATCGACGCGGGGACCGTCCTCGCCACGGTTGACACGGAAGAAGGTGTCCGCATCCCCTTGAACGCCACGTTGGTAAACGTCCCGCTGGCGGGAGGGAACCAGGGCTGTGCCCTGCTGGACCCGTCCGGTCGGATCGCCGGGATCTTGGATGCCGTGACCGGTGCCGGGAGCCACGAGGAGTCGCTCTTCCTCCCGGCCAACCTGGTCGTCGGCGTGGCGCGCCAACTTGCGGCAACGGGGACGGTCGAGCACGGATGGCTGGGCCTGGACGCCAGCGGCACGTCAACCGACACCCCGGCGCCAGGCGCCGGTGGAGGAACGTCCCCACCCACCACCTCGGCGGCGACACCGAACGCGGAGAACGGCGGCGCGCAAGGTGTCCGGGTGAGCTCGGTCGTACCGGGGAGCCCGGCCGCGGCCGCGGGGATCGAAGCAGGCGACATCGTCACCAGGATCGACGGTGAGCCCGTGCACACCGTCGCCGCTCTGCGGACCCAGATCTACCCCGATCCCCCGGGGACCGAGGTCGAGCTCACCGTCGTGAGGTCCGGCCAGACCTATACCGTACCGGTCGTCATGACCAGCCAGCCCGGCGGCGCACCGTAACCGACATCATCGTCGTAGCATGATGGCGTGAGCACATCGGATCCCGACGACCGGAGCAACCCTTTCCAGTTCCTCCTCGGAGACCTCATGCAGGTCCTCGGAGCGAGCGCGCCGGACCAGTGGCCGATGACCCGGTCGTTCGCGTGGCAGGTCGCCACCGGTGGCAGCCCGGAGGACAACGTCGACCCGATCCACCGGATCCACCTGGAGGAGCTGGCGCGTGTCGCCGAGCTGCACGTCGCCGAGGAAACCGGGCTGCCCGTTTCTTCCGACGGCCGGCGGGTCACTTGCCTCCCGGTGGGACGCGGGGACTGGGCTACCCGCACCCTCGATGCATGGCGTCCGGTACTGGCCGCCATGGCACCCGAAACCGCCGCTCCGCAACCCGAGCCCGATCCCGAGCCGGACCTCGACCCGGCAGCTGGCCTCGGCAACCTCATCGGTCAGTGGGCAAGCGCCATCGGGCCGATGTTCTTGGGGCTCCAGGTCGGCTCCGTCGTCGGCCACCTGTCCCACCGGGCATTGGGGCAGTACGCCATCGCACTCCCCTGGCCACCCCCTGGTGACGAGGTCGTCCTCGTCACCCCGAACATCCAGGAGTTCGCCGACGCCTGGAGCCTCCCGGGCGAAGAGGCGCTGTTGTGGGTGTGCGCACGGGAGCTCGCCAGTCACGCGGTGCTGACGCGTCCAGGCGTCCGCAGGCGCATGACGGAGCTGCTGGAGAGCATGGTCTCCGCGACGGCTGCCGCCCAGCGGAACCTCCAGGACCGCCTCGGGGGAATCGGTGGCTCCCTGACCGGAGAAGGCTTCGACGCCCTGGGCAACGGCGGGATGGACCTCGAGTCACTCCAGGCGATGTTCGGGGATCCCGAGGCACTGCTCGGCGGCCTGCTCACGCCGGACTCGCAGCGCACGTCGGAGCAGCTCACTTCCCTGGTCGTCGTCGTCGACGCCTACGCTGACCACATCGCCAGCCGGATCGGGGAGCGTCTCGTCGGCGCCCATGCCCAGCTGGCCGAGGCCTGGTACCGCCGGCGCATCGAGCGGGGAAAGGGCGAAGAGGCGGCAGGGTCACTCTTCGGGCTGGACCTCGAGCAGTCGCAGGTCGACCGAGGTCGGTCCTTCATCAGCGGCGTGGTCGAGCGGGCCGGAGAGAGCGGGCTCTCCCTGCTGTGGTCCGATCCCCGCAACCTTCCCACCCCGCCGGAGGTCGACGCACCCGGGCTCTGGCTGGAGCGGATTCAGCTCCCGGAGCTTCCCGATCCCGACGCTGGCGGCGCCACGCCGGCCTGAACGGGAGCTGGCTCGTCCTCGGGCGCGCCAAGATCCCACTCGAGCGTGATGTTCTCCCGCTCCGCGTCACGGGCCACCCGCTCCCGGTTGCGGCGGTACTGAGGATCGTGGGGCGGGAGCAGGACCAGGCGAGCCTGCGTGCGCTGCCGGAACTCCTCGATCATCGTCGGGTCCCCGAAGTCGGACTGGATGTCCCAGTGCGGGGCAACCGGGCCCAGGTACACGACGCGCACGTGCCCGACGGGCGGCTGCGGCTCCTGCGCCTCGATGTCCTGTTCGCCTGTCGTGACCGGAGTCATCGTGTGTCGCCTCCTCGAGATCTGCCACCACCACCCTACCCGGCACGAGAGGTCGCCTCCGGGTCGTACCCGGCCGGCACTTCCCACCGTGGCACCGTCGCCTGTCGCACGTCGGGTCGGCGTGGCCATCTTCCTAAGAAGACCCAGGTTGTCCATAAGAATTCGGTGAGGATTCGTTCAAGACGGGCTGATTTCGCACCGTCAGGCGCGGACGCACGCGACACTGGGGGAGCGACAGGCTCCGGAGTCGGCGAACCGACCGGGAGGCCGGATGCCGTCGTCCAGACGAGTGCGAGGAGGCACGATGGGATCAGAGGAATGGATGAGCCGAGGGAGGTGCCGGGACCTCTCACCAACCATCTTCTTCCCCAGCGACGGGATCGGGGTACAAGAGGCTCAGAGGATCTGCGCGGACTGCCCGGTCAGCGACGCCTGCCTCGCCTACGCCCTGGACAACCACATCGATCACGGCGTGTGGGGAGGGGCGTCCGAGCGGGAGCGCCGTCGGATCCTGCGCCGCCGCCGTCTTTCGCGTGCGGTAGTCAGGGTCTGAACGTCCCGGTTGGGAAAGCCCGTCCACCCGGGTGGCGCTGTACCCGGGGGGGTGACGTCGTGCCGGAGAGATCCCTGCGGCAGGGGTAGCCGGAGCCGCCACCCGAGCAGTTGTCGGGGGGAGCGGGCCGCGGCCGGGGAATGACGGCAGTGATCGAGTGCGTCGTCAACATCAGTGAGGGCCGGGATCAGAACCGGATCGGGCACGTCGTCGCCGGCGGACAGGGCGTGATCCTCGATATCCACGTGGACGGCCATCACAACCGATCCGTCCTAACTCTCGGCGGGGACGCCCCCGAGGTCGAGTCGGCAGCTCGGCGGGTCGTGGAACGGGCGATCGAGGTGATCGACCTCCGGGAGCACGCCGGTGTCCACCCCCGGCTGGGGGCGGCCGACGTCGTCCCGTTCGTCCCGCTAGACGGTGCGGTGGACACAGTCATCGGAGCACGTGACCACATGGCGCGCTTCATTGGAGAGGTGCTCCGGGTGCCCGCCTTCCTCTACGGGCCGGAACGGACCCTCCCTGCCGTACGGCGCGACGCGTTCTCCCGCCTGGTCCCTGACTACGGCCCACCCCGCCCCCATCCCCGGGCCGGCGCCAGCGCTGTGGGCGCTCGCGGTGGCCTTGTCGCCTACAACGTGTGGGTCAAGGGGGCCGGCACCGACACCGGCGAGCCGGGTCCGGACTCGACCGAGATCGCCCGCCAGGTGGCGGCAGCCGTACGAGGTCCAGACCTCCGGGCGATCGGTGTCCCCTACGGCGACGTAGCACAGGTGAGCTGCAACCTGATCGATCCGGTTCGGCTCGGTCCCGCTCGCGCCTACGACCAGATCGTGACCGCTCTGGAGCACCGCGGGGGTGTGGCGGTCCGTACCGAGCTGGTCGGCCTGGTCCCCGAACCGGTACTGCGCGCCGTTCCGACCGATCGGTGGCGCGAGCTCGACCTGGATGCGTCACGCACCATCGAAGCTCGTCTGGAAGCCCGCAGATCGTGACCGTTGTCGCCGGCCAGCCGGATACCCGGCGCGGGTGGTGGCACGCCGGCGGTGCCGCACCCGAGGGACCGCTACGAGGCGGACACGGCAGGCCTGCGCTGCATGGCGCGTTGCCGCCGGACCCGTCGGCGTTCCCGCTCGGAGAGACCCCCCCAGATCCCGAACTTCTCTCCGTTCGCGATGGCGTACTCGAGGCAGTCGTCTTGGACCACGCACCCCCGGCACACCTCTTTCGCTTCCCGGGTCGATGCACCACGCTCCGGGAAAAACAGGTCAGGGTCGACCCCCATGCAGTTCGCCCTGGTCTGCCAGCTCCGCTCTTGGCCTCCGTACAGCAGCGACACGACGTCCACCGGTGGCCTCCCCTTATCGCTCAGCCGTGCGATCCGATCCGATCTGCATAGCACCGATGTAACTACAGCAGTGTCATCTTCCACCATCAGCCACGGAAACGCAAGGCAGCGGCGCGACCACGCCCTGTGAGCATGCACGCGGGCGGCGTTGTGGGAGGTGGTGCCGCGGACGGCGTTTCGGGGAGGTGCTGCGGGGAGGTGCTGCCGCAAAACACTCCAGCCCGATCGGGCGCTCTCGCCTCAGCCGGCCCGACGGCCCCGGGAACGGACTGCGGTGCGGTGGTGGAGGAAGTCGACCAGGACGTAGTCGCCCAGCTCCCCCGGCGAGGTGGCGAAGGTGCGGCCGTGGTTGATCCTGCTCAACTGCTCGACGAACCCGCGGAGCCCGCGGTCAGGGTCCAGGAGGAACGTGTTGATGGTGATCCCGGCGCGGGTGCAGCGCAGCACCTCGGCCAATGTCACCTCGAGGGTCTCGGCAACCGGGGGGTAATTGAAGAAGACGTCGTAGCCCATGCCCTGGGCCAGGGGCACGAGATGGGCCGTCGGCTCCCCGTCGGTGACGAGGATGATCTGCTTCGTCCCGGGTTGGTGGGCGAGGAGCGAGCGGGCCAGGATCAGCCCGTGCTGGAGGTTGGTGCCATAGACGTAGTCCCAGCTCACCGTGGGAAGATCTTCGGGCTCGATCGTCCGGGCCACCTCGGAGAAGCCCACGATGCCCAGGTAGTCACGGGGGAAACGGGAGGTGATCAGCGTGTGGAGCGCCAGGGCCATCTTCTTCGCCGGAACGAAGTTGTCCCGCATCGGCATCGACAACGACAGGTCGAGGAGCAGGACGGTCGCCGACCTGGTGAGTGCCTCGGTCTCCACCACCTCGAAGTCGTCTGGCGTCAGGCGCACCGGGAGACCGCTCCCGGCCCGCCGTACCGCGTTGTGCACCGTCCGCGAGAGGTCGAGGTTGAACGGGTCCCCGAACTCGTAGGGCTTCGTGATCTCCTCCCGGTCGTGGCCCTGGCCCGTCCACGAGGTCCGGTGCATGCCCACCCGGTCCTTGTCCAGCTGGTCGAAGAGGTCGGACAGGGCCTGCTGGCCGATACGCCGGATGCCTTTCGGCGTGAGCTCGAAACGACCTTCACGCTGGTCGATGAGCCCGGCATCGGTCATCCGCTTCGCCAACCGTGAGAGCTGTTCGAGCGACCGAGCCGCGTCGTCGCCGAGATGGCGCCTGACCTTGTCCAGGTCGACCTCGGAGAGTGCTGCCGGCGAGGTGGCCGACCGGAGCATGGCCTCCATCTCGTCGAGGTCGCGCAGTGCCGAAGCGGCGTCGGTGGCCCCCGCCATCCCAAGAGGCTCGTCCCCGCTGAACCGGTAGCGCTGCTCCCACCCGGCACCCGGGAACGCCTGCCTCAGGTTCTCGGCCAACCGGTCGACCTGCCAACGGAGGTCGAGATCCTCGAGTAGGGACTCGGCCAGTCCCTGGAGCTGGGCTCGCTGCTCCGGCGACATCGAGTTCCACATGGCCTGTGCGGCTGCCATCCGGGCCGCCAGCTGCTCCAGCAGCTCGTCCAGGTCGGCGGGGTTCCCCGGGAAGAGGTCTCCGTAGCTCTCCATGAACGCCTCGAACGACGGGTCGAGCGGCTCACCCGCCGCCCGCTGCTCCATCATCCGGTTCAACGCCGAGAAGGCGTCCCGCATCCTGGCCATCGCCTCGGGGTCGGGGTTCGAGAGCGCCTCGGACATCTGGTCGAAGTACGTCGAGGTGACCTCGGCCCGGAGCTGCTCCACCAGCTCCTCGAAGTGGGCCCGGGCCTCGGAAGAGACGAACTCGTAGCTCTGGAGCGCCCGCACCATGCCCGCCAGGTCGGGCGGCAGGAGGTCGAGCGCCATCCGCCGTTCGGTCGCCACCTCCTCGGTCACCTCCCGGCGGCGGTCGTCGCCGGACCGGGCAGCTTCGTCGACGAGGTCGTCGATACCCTCCCGCTCTTCGTCGACCACGTCGGCGAGCGCCTCGGCGATCTCGCGGAAGGCCCCGCCGAGGTCACCCCGGTCGAGCTGCTCCGCCCGCTCCGCCCGCAAGCGTTCGAGGAGCTGGCGGAGGCCCTGCACGTCCTGGCCGTCCGGCGTGCGCCACCCCCGGTTCAACATACGCTGCATCGCCTCGTGCAGGTCGCCGTTGGCCAGCAGGTCGTCGGTGAGCTCGGACAGCAGGTCGTCCGCTCCTTCGACGAGCTGCTCCTGGGTTCCGTCCCACTGCCGGTAGTCGAAGCGCCACGTCATCTCGCCGCGCTCACCCCCGGCCCCGGTAAGTGGCCCGGCTCCCCGCCGCCTCTTTGTTGAGGCGCTTGGTGAGGTGGAGGCCCTCCAGGATGAGCTCGAGCGCGGAGGCGACGACGCCGGGGTCCTCCGAACCCCCGGTCAGGCGGTGTACCGGGGCCTGGAGCGCGGGCATGGCGCTGAGCGACTGGGCGTAGTCGCGCCCCGACAAGTCGTCACCGGCGTGGACCACGGCGTCGGGGCTGAACTCGGCCAGTACCGCCGCCGGATCGTCGAGCACGACCCGGCGTCGGAACACGAGCAGCACGGCGGCCGAGACGATCTGCCCGAGCAGCTGCTCCTCCCGCCCTTCCTCGATGGTCTCGATCTCGACCTTCCCCTGGGACGAAGCGACCAACGCCTGGAGATCCGACACACGCGGTACCGCCACCGACTCGCCGGTCCGCAGGGCCCGGCGCACGGCGTTCGCCGCCAGGGTCTCGGTATTGGCGATCGTAAGCCGGACCGAGACGCCGGACCGCTGGTTGAGGTGGGGACTCTGGCGGGCGATCTGGCTGATCTCGGCGACGATCTCCGACATGAACTCCGGAATCTGGATGGCCGGCACACCGACACTCGCGACCGGGAGGCACGCTTCGGCCCGGGCGATCATGATCTCCGTGCGAGCATCAGGCGGGTAGTGCGTCCGGATCTGGGCGCCGAAGCGGTCCTTCAGCGGGGTGATGATCCGTCCCCGGTTGGTGTAGTCCTCCGGGTTGGCGGTGGCGACCAGCACGATGTCGAGGGGGAGCCGGACCCGGTGTCCCCGGATCTGGACGTCGCGCTCCTCGAGCACGTTCAACAAGCCGACCTGGATCCGCTCGGCCAGGTCGGGAAGCTCGTTCACCGCGAAGATCCCGCGGTTCAGACGAGGGACGAGGCCGTAGTGCAAGGTCAGCTCGTCGGAGAGGTACCTCCCCTCCGCCACCCGGATCGGGTCCACCTCACCGATGAGATCGGCGATCGAGGTGTCCGGCGTGGCGAGCTTCTCCCCGTAGCGGTCGGAACGGTGCACCCATGCGATGGGCGTCTCCTCCCCCGCCGCCGCCACGGTGTCCTTCCCGTGACGCGAGATGGGATGGAACGGGTCGTCGTTGACCTCAGACCCAGCCACGATCGGCAGCCACTCGTCGAGGAGGTCCACGAGCGACCGGATGATCCGGGTCTTCGCCTGGCCGCGCTCGCCGAGGAGGATGACGTCGTGCCCGGCCAAGACCGCGTTCTCCAGTTGCGGGAGCACGGTGTCCTCGAAGCCGAGCACCCCGCTCACGAGGGGTTCACCGGCGGCTATACGCGCCGCCGCGTTGCGGCGCAACTCGTCGGTGACGCTGGTGGACACCCAACCCGAGGAGCGGAGCGCTCCGAGCGTGGTGAGGTCGGGCGGGCCCGGGCGGGGCTCGCTCGGGCCGGGAACTCCGGCAGTCGTTGAGGGCGTGGTTTCCGGCGAGGTCATCGCCCGAAGCCTACGCCGGTCCGCCCGGGTCCCGTTCGCCCCCCCGCTCTCCAGATGACCGCGTTCGCCGCGGTGCAGGGACCGGCCCAGCGCCCAACCGCCGGCCGTGGATGCCCGTCCGCCCGGGCCAGCTGGAGGGCCGTCGGTGATCCGTAGTTGCACGCGGTGCCCGGGAGGGTGAGAAGATGATCCACCGTCAGCGATCTCCGGCCCATGCCGGCGCGCCGAACGCCAGGCCTATCCGGCCGGTCGAGGGAACGTACAGGGAGGAACATCGTGAGCCTGCTGGAGGACGCCACCACCACCCCCGTGGTCCTGGGGGGGGTGCGAGGAGGGCCGGATCTCCCGACGGTCCGCCGGGACCGCTGGTGGGTCCAGCCCGTGGTCACCGTGACCGTGCTCACGGCCTTCGTCGCCTACGCGACGTGGGCGGCCTTCGTGAACAAGGACTACTTCGCCGGGCCGGCCCTCCACCGCGACCTCATCTCTCCGTTCTACTCCCCGTGTCTGACAGAGAGCTGCGTGCCGGGAAGCCACCCGGGCGCCATCCTCACCTGGTGGACCATCTCCCCCGCCCTCCTCATCCTGATCTTCCCGCTCGGGTTCCGGCTCACGTGCTACTACTACCGCAAGGCCTACTACCGCTCGTTCTGGTGGGCCCCGCCGGCCTGTGCCGTCGCCGACGCCCACGGCGCCTACACCGGCGAGTCCAGGTTCCCCCTTTTCTTCCAGAACGTGCACCGGTACTTCTTCTACGCCGGGCTGGTGTTCAACACCATCTTGACCATCGACGCCGTGATGTCGTTCCGCCAGCCCGGGGTCGGGATCGGGATCAGCGTCGGGACCGTGGTGCTGTGCGTGAACGCGGCACTGCTGTGGATCTACTCGCTCAGCTGCCACGCCTGCCGCCACCTCTGCGGAGGTGGGGTGAAGCAGTTCTCGAAGGCGCCGATCCGACACCGGATCTGGAAGACCCTCACGCCCCTGAACGCCAATCACATGGTCTTCGCCTGGATGAGCCTTGTCTTCGTCGCCCTGACCGACCTCTACGTCCGGCTGGTGGCGAGCGGCACCATCCACGACTACGGCTTCCACTTCTGAGCGGCGGCGCAGCGTCATGCCCCACCGGCCCGCCCACATCCTGATCGCCCCGACCCCACTTCCAGAGGAACCGCGCCCATGACCGAGTACGAGACCCACGAGTTCGACGTCGTCATCGTCGGGGCCGGCGGCGCCGGGCTCCGCGCCGCCGTGGAGGCTCGGGCCAGAGGCCTCCGCACCGCCCTCGTGTGCAAGTCGCTCCTGGGCAAGGCGCACACGGTGATGGCCGAGGGCGGGGTTGCCGCCTCGCTCGGCAACGTCTACCCGGAGGACAACTGGGAGGTCCACTTCCGCGACACCATGCGTGGCGGGAAGATGCTCAACAACTGGCGCATGGCCCAGCTCCACGCCCAAGAGTCCCCGGACCGGGTCCGGGAGCTCGAGGACTGGGGAGCGCTGTTCGACCGGACGAAGGACGGGCTCATCCTCCAGCGGGACTTCGGTGGCCACCGCTACGCCCGCCTGGCCCACATCGGCGACCGGACCGGCCTCGAGCTCATCCGCACGCTCCAGCAGAAGGCGGTGGCCGACGGTATAGAGGTCTTCATGGAGGTGAAGGCGGTCCGGCTGGTCCACGACACGACCGGCGTCGTCGCCGGCGTCGTCGGCTATCACCGGCCCACCGGGGAGTTCGTCGTCTTCCGGGCGAAGGCGGTCGTCCTCGCCACCGGCGGTGTGGGCAAGAGCTGGATGTACACGTCGAACTCGTGGGAGTCCACAGGCGACGGGCTGGCGATGGCCCTGTGGGCCGGTGCCGACGTGATCGACATGGAGTGCGTCCAGTTCCACCCGACGGGGATGGTCTGGCCGCTCTCGGTCCGGGGCCTCCTCGTCACCGAAGGGGTCCGAGGGGACGGCGGTGTGCTCCGGAACTCCGAGGGCGTGCGGTTCATGTTCAACTACATCCCCCCGATGTTCGCGGCCGAGACCGCCGACACCGAAGAAGAGGCCGACCGCTGGTACGAGGACCACTCAGCGGGGCGGCGCACCGCCGAGCTCCTCCCCCGCGACGAGGTGGCCCGGGCCATCAACAGCGAGGTGAAGGCCGGGCGCGGCAGCCCCCATGGCGGGGTCTTCCTGGACATCGCCACCCGGCGCAGCGCCGAGTACATCCGGCGCCGCCTCCCTTCGATGTACCACCAGTTCAAGGAGCTGGCCGGCGTCGACATCACGGTGGACCCCATGGAAGTCGGGCCCACGTGTCACTACGTCATGGGCGGCGTGCGGGTCGACGCCGACACGGCTGCCACCACCGTGGCCGGGCTCTTCGCCGCCGGCGAGGTGGCCGGGGGCATGCACGGCGCCAACCGCCTCGGAGGCAACTCGCTCTCGGACCTGCTCGTCTTCGGGAGGCGGGCGGGGATCGGGGCGGCCGAGTACGCGGCGACCCACACCGGCCCGGTCACCCTCGACGAGGGGGAGATCGAGGTGGCCGTGCGCGGTGCCACCGCGCCGCTCGGCCGCGAGGAGGGCGAGAGCCCCTACGACATCCACCGCGACCTCCAGGAGACCATGCAGACCCTGGTCGGCATCATCCGGACCGGCTCCGAGCTGGAGGAGGCGATGGGGAAGCTCGACGCCCTGGAGGAGCGGGCCGGTCGGGTGGCGGTCGCCGGGAACCGGGTCTACAACCCGGGCTGGAACCTCGCCACCGACCTCCCCTCCATGCTCACGGTGTCCCGCTGTGCCACGCTCGGAGCGATCAACCGGAAGGAGAGTCGTGGTGGGCACACTCGGGACGACTTCCCGGTAGCCGACCCGGAGCTGGGCAAGGTCAACTTCGTCCAGCGCATCCCCCACGACGCCGACCACACGAGCGGGCCCGGGAACTGCCCGGCCACGCGCACCATCTCCATCGCCCCCGAGCCGTTGCTGGTGATGCCAGACGAGCTCCAGGCCCTGTTCGAGGAGGACCATTGATGCCCGACGACACGACGAACGGCGCTGCTCCCGGCGCTGCTCCCGCACCGGGGTCGCAGGGGGCCGGCGACGTCACCATGTATCTGTGGCGGGGCGACCCCGGAGGAGGTGAGTTCCGGGAGTACGTGCTGCCCGCCCAGGAAGGCGAGGTGGTACTCGACGTGGTCCACCGCGTCCAGGCGATTCTGGCCCCGGACCTGGCGTGTCGATGGAACTGCAAGGCCGGCAAGTGCGGGTCGTGCTCCGTGGAGATCAACGGTCACCCGCGGCTCATGTGCATGACCCGCATGGACTCCCTCCCACCTGGTGAACCGGTGACGGTGGCGCCGATGCGGACGTTCCCCGTCCTTCGCGACCTCGTCACCGACGTCTCCTACAACTACGAGGTGGCGAAGCGGGTCCCACCGTTCGCCCCCCGGGAGAAGACCGACGACGAGCGTCAGGCCGGCGGCTACCGGATGGCCCAGATCGACGTGGAGCGGAGCCAGGAATTCCGCAAGTGCATCGAGTGCTTCTTGTGCCAGGACGTCTGCCACGTCATCCGCGACCACGAGGAGAACAAGACCGCCTACGCCGGACCGCGGTTCTTCGCCCGCTCGGCCGAGCTGGAGATGCACCCGCTCGACACCACCGACCGCCGGGAGCTGCTCCAGCGGGAGCTGGGGCTCAACAAGTGCAACATCACGAAGTGCTGCACCGAGGTCTGCCCGGAGCACATCAAGATCACCGACAACGCCATCATCCCGCTGAAGGAGCGAGTGGTCGATGCCGCCTACGACCCCATCGCCTGGCTGGGTAGGAAGATCCGCCGGCGGACCAAGGCCAGCGCGGCAGAGGCTGCCTCCCTGGCCCCGGCAACCGGCCCCGCCGCCGTGCAGCCGGGCCTGGCGGTAACCGGGATCCCATTGCCAGATCGGGTCCTGGCACCGGTCGGGTCGGCGACACCAGCCCCGAGCGAACCCGGTAGCAGTAGCAGTAGCAGTAGCAGTAGCAGTAGCGGCGATGGCAGTGGCGATGGCGATGGCAGCAGTGGCGACGACGGGCAGGACGGCGCCGCCGCGTCGGACGCCTGATCCCCAAACCCACCCGACGGTGCCCCGTTTCCTCACGGCCGAGTGGATCGAGCGGTTCAACGACCTGGTCGCCGGGGTCCAGGTCACACCGCCGGCCACCGACGCCGGACTGCGGGCGCAGAGCGGGCGCTTCGGGTTGGCCGAGGAGATCCTCGACCATCCGGACGGTCCGTTCACGCTCCTCGTCACGGCGGGTGACGGCATGCTGCATCTGGACCGAGCTCGCTCGGACGAGGGCGCCGATGTGACCATCGTCCTGACCTACTCGGACGCTCGAGCGCTCTCGATGGGAACCCTGCGCGCCGCAGACGCCCTCATGGAGGGGCGCGTCCGGGTACGGGGCGACCTCGGCGTTCTCACGTCCGGGCTCGATATGCTGGCCGAAGTACAGCGGCACGTTGCCGCGCTGCAGGCGGAGACCACCTACTGAGCCGTACCGGGAGCGCCCGCCGGGATAGCGGGAAGAGGCGTCGCCGGAGGAGGAGAGCCGATGGAGGTCCTGGTCGCCCGGACGCTCATCCATCCGTCGGACCTCGACACGTCGCTAGCCTTCTACCGTGACCGGCTCGGCCTGGCTGTCGCTCGCGAGTTCGGCGAAGGTGGACAGCGTGGGGTCGTGTTCCACACCGGCGGCGGCCTCCTCGAGGTCGTCGGTGCATCCTCCCGGCGGAGCGAGGAGCAGCCCCGAGCGGAGCCGGTAGAGGGCGGTTCGGCGTCGCTCGCCGGGGCCGAGCGCACGCCGGTGGTGCTCTGGTTCCAGGTGAGGGACCTGGCAGCCACGGTCACTGCACTGGAGCGCAGTGGAATCGTCATCGTGCGCCCGCCACGGCTCGAGGCCTGGGGTCTCCTCGAGGCATGGATCGCCGACCCCGACGGCCTTCGCATTCACCTGGTCGAGGTCCCCGAGACCCATCCGCTCCGTCGGGATACCCGAAACCTCAGTTCGCCGGACACCCCGGAGCCGGCGTCGGCCGGACCGCATCCGAGTTACACCTGACAGTCCGGTCCTGCGCGATGCTGGACGCATGGAACAGCTCCATCCTGATCTGGAGCCCCTCCGCGGCCTCGTCGGGAACTGGTCTGGGCGGGGCCACGGCGAGTACCCCACGATCGACCCGTTCGACTACGAGGAGACCGTGACGTTCGGCCACAATGGAAAGCCATTCCTCGTCTACGTCCAACGGACATTTGACCCGGGTAGTGGCCGACCGATGCACACGGAGACCGGCTATGTCCGGCTGCCGAGCCCGGGCACGGTCGAGCTGGTGGTGGCCCAGCCGACCGGGATCGTCGAAGTCGCCGAGGGCCGCCTGACGCCGGGAAACGGGGAACCGACCGCCCCGGCATCGGGTTCGGTCCGGTTGCACAGCACGTCCACGGCAAAGACCACCACGGCAAAGACCGTCGACGCCGTGGAGCGGGGCCTCGACTGGGACGGCGACGGCCTGGTCACCACGTTGCGGATGGCGGCGGTCGGCACGCCGATGACACACCACCTCCGTTCCGAGCTGGTGCGGTCACCCGCTCCCTGAGCACGCCTGCCAGCGTCCGGTCCAATCCCGGCTCCGTCCCGTGGGTCCGGTGAGCGGGCTCGGACACCGCCGCTCACGGGCTCAGCCGATGGCCAAGTGTCCGTAGGCCGTGCACAACCCGAGCGCCTCGATCACGAGGAACATCGAAACGAGGACGAGGACGACCGCCGCCCGCCACCGCGAGCCAATCCGGGCGATCGGTACCGGCATGTACCACGACGGAAGGGGATCGGTCACCTGACCCAGGTAGGCCGAGAGCGGCACGGCGTCGGCCGGCGGCTGGCCGCCGGAACGGTCCGACAGAGCGAGCATGGTGAGCTCCTCGTCGCTCATCCGGTCCACTCCGCACTCGTCCGCTGTGGGCAGAGAGACGGCAATCTGGTCCTCCGGGTCTGACCAATTCGACGTCCCACCCCAGAATCGTGCCATCGGTCACTCCTCTCATCTGGCCCCACCGGCCATCTGGCCCACCGGTCGGCTCCCGAGACCTCGGGGACGGACGCTATCGACCACATGGAACCGCCGCCCCGCCTCGAGGCCGGGCGGATCAGCCTTTCCCCCATCGTAGGGCACCCCGTCGTGGCGGTGCCGTGAGGCCCTACGATGAGCCGGTGGACGCGCCCCGATCGCCACCGGTCCCGTGACGCGCATCTTCCAGGTGGATGCGTTCACCGATCGGGCATTCGGCGGGAACCCCGCTGCCGTCTGCCTCCTGGAGTCTGCCCGTCCGGACCGGTGGTTGCAGGCCGTGGCGGCGGAGATGGGATGCTCCGAGACGGCCTTCTTGGAGGACGACCGCGGGACGTCGCTCCTCCGGTGGTTCACACCGGTCACCGAGGTGGACCTGTGCGGGCATGCCACTCTCGCCACCGCCCACGTGCTTTTCGAGGCACGGCCCGACCTCGACCGGGTCGCCTTCGAAACGCGCAGTGGCGTCCTGGGCGCTCGCCGGTCGCCGGACGGCATCGAGCTGGACTTCCCCGCACAGGTGGCCACACCGGTCCAGCCTCCTGCGGGCTTGATCGACGCGCTGGGCGTCCAGCCCGTTTGGGTCGGCCGCAACGCCACCGACTACCTCGTCGAGGTGGCGGACGCAGCAACCGTCTCGTCCCTCATCCCCGACTACCCGGCGCTGCGCGCCCTGAGCGCCCGGGGGGTGATGGTGACCGCACGGGGGGCGGAGGGAAAGTCCGCCGACTTCGTCTCCCGGTTCTTCGCACCGGGCGTCGGCATCGACGAGGACCCGGTGACCGGATCAGCCCACTGCTGCCTGGGTCCCCACTGGGCGCAACGCCTTGGCCGCAACCGGCTGCTCGCGTACCAGGCGTCCCCCCGGGGCGGGTGGCTCACCGTGGAGACCAACGGGGACCGGGTGCACCTCGTCGGAAGAGCAGTCACCGTCCTCGACGGACAGTTCGTCGGCGCTGCGAGCCCCTGAGCAGACCAGCAGGCCCGGGGGGGTCCGACCGGAACGTCGGCTCACGGGAGGAGGGCTGTCACCTCGTCCCGCTCGGACATCAGCTCTTCGGTCGTCATCCGGATGCGGTCGGTGGCGAACGCGTCGTGCTCCATCCCCTCCACCACCTGCCACTCCCCGCGCGCGTCGACCCGGACGGGGAAGCCGAACTGGAGCCCCTCGGGGATCCCGTACTCACCTCGCGACACCACCGCCAACGACGCGCAGCCTTCGGAACCGGTCGGCGTGCGGATGCTCACCACCGAGTCGACCACTGCGTTGGCCGCCGACGCTGCCGACGACAGGCCACGCGCCTCGATGATCGCCGCCCCGCGCTTCTGGACGGTCGTGAGAAACTCACCCCGCAACCATGCCTCGTCGTCGATGACCTCCGGGACCGGCTTCCCACCGATCAGCGCATGGGCGAAGTCGGGGAACTGCGTGGCGGAGTGGTTCCCCCAGATCGCCATGTTCGTGACCGACGAGACCGGCGCCCCCGCCCGCTTCGCGAGCTGGGTCTTCGCCCGGTTCTCGTCCAGCCGGGTCATGGAGAACCATCGTTCGGCCGGCACTTCGGGAGCATTCGACCGGGCGATCATGCAGTTGGTGTTACACGGGTTCCCCACCACGACCACGCGCACATCTGCCGCCGCGTTCTCGGCGATGGCCCGGCCCTGGGGCCGGAAGATGCCACCGTTCACCGCCAAGAGATCCCCACGCTCCATCCCCGCCTTCCGGGGAACGGAGCCGACCAGCAGCGCCCACGACGTCCCGTCGAACGCGACCTTCAGGTCCGATGTGGCGACGATGTCGCTGACAAGCGGGAACGCGCAGTCATCAAGCTCCATGACCACGCCCTCGAGGGCCTTCATCCCGGGCTCGATCTCGAGTAGTCGCAGCACGACGGGCTGGTCTGGGCCGAGCAGCTGCCCGGAGGCGATGCGGAACAGCAACGCATAGCCGATCTGACCGGCCGCCCCGGTGACAGTGACGTGGACTGGTGACGTTTGAGCCATGCGACCGAGGCTATCCGGACAGCCGGACCTGGTCGAACCGGGCCGGGGTGCTCTAGTGGCTACTGATCCCTCGCCTGGTCCCCTCGCCTGGTCCCCTCGGCCGCCACCCGTGCCCATCTCCTTCCGTCGACACCATCAGTCGGGATCTTGGGGTCGTCCGACGGCCATCGCACGGCCCGTCGCTCCGACCGTCGCCGTCGGGTGGAGATGCGCGATCAAGCGCACGGCCAGCGGTATCGTACGGTGTGGACAGCGCGATCGAGGTTCGCAACCTCACGAAGCATTTCGGGAGAGTTGTCGCTGTCGACAACCTGAGCTTCGACGTGGCGGCCGGGCGGATCACCGGATTTCTCGGTCCCAACGGCGCGGGGAAGACCACCACGCTGCGAATGCTCCTCGGCCTGGTCAACGCCACCTCGGGCACGGCAACCTTCGGCGGGGTGCCCTACCGCCGCCTGGCCCACCCGCCGCTCCAGGTCGGTGCAGTGCTCGAGGCCACCAGCTTCCACCCGAGCCGGCGGGCCATCCACCACCTGCGCTCGATCGCGTTGGCCGCCGGCATCCCCTCGGAACGAGCGGAGCAGACCCTCACCCTGGTAGGCCTGGCCGACGTGGCGCGGCGGCGGGTCGGGGGCTTCTCCCTGGGCATGCGCCAGCGGCTGGAGCTGGCCACCGCCCTCCTCGGCGACCCGCAGGTGCTGATCCTCGACGAGCCGGCCAACGGGCTCGATCCCCAGGGCATCCAGTGGCTGCGGATGTTCCTCCGGCACCAGGCGTCCACGGGACGGGCGGTCCTCGTCTCCTCACACCTCCTCGCCGAGATGGAAGAGACCGTCGACGATGTGGTCATCGTCTCCCACGGGAGGTTGGTGCTCCAGACCACCCTGACGGAGCTGGTCCGACGGGCAGGAACCAACGGCGGCATGCGGGTCGGCACGCCGGAGCCGGACCGCCTCATCCAGGTCCTCGCGGCCCAGCACGTGGGCGCTCGCCACGTCGATCCGGGCACGGTGGTGGTGGACGGCGCCACACCGGAGTGGATCGGCCCCCTGCTCGCCCACCACCAGATCGTGGTCTACGAGCTCACGAGGCAGGGGAGCGGGCTCGAAGACGTCTTCCTCTCGATGACCGCGGGCTTCGGCACTGCCCCTCCGGGCGGGCCCGGCGGGAGCACCCCGGCTCCGGACATTTCCGGAGGGGAAAGCCGATGACAAGGCTCGTACGCGCCGAATGGCTGAAGCTTCGGACCACCGCCGTCCCCTGGGTGCTCCTCGGCGTCGCCACCCTCCTCACCGGGCTCTCCGTGGTGTTCGCGTTCTTGAACCCGCTCCGGACGGCAGGGGCGGCGGTAGGGCCGACCTGGATCACCCCCACGTCGGTCGCTGAGCTCCGCAACCTGGTGGGAGCCGGCGCGGGCGCCGACGTCGTGGCGGTGCTGCTCGGGGCGCTCACCATCAGCACCGAGTTTCGCCACAAAACCGTCACGGCCGCGTTCCTGGTGACCCCCGAACGCGGCCGGTTCATCGTCGCGAAGCTCGTCGCCTCGGTCCTGGCCAGCATCGCGCTCGGGGTGACCATGCTGGTCGGCACGATGGCAGCCGGGTCGATCGTGATCGCGGCGCGGCACGGCTCGGTCGCCGCCCTCTGGCACCAGATCCCGGCCGTCGCCCCCGGGATGCTCCTCGTCTTCGCCCTCTTCGGAGTGCTGGGGGTCGGCCTCGGGTCGCTCCTGACCAACCAGGTGGTCGTGCTCATCGTGATCCTGGGATGGTTCCTGCTGGTGGAGACGCTCGTCGGTGCGCTGGTCGACATCTGGGTCACCGGCTTCAAGCGTTGGCTACCGGGGAACGCCGCCCAAGCGGCCGTGGGGTACACCGCCCGCGGGCAGTCGCACACGCTGGCGACCTCCCTCCTACCGTGGTGGGGCGGAGCTCTGGCCGTGCTTGCCTACGGCCTCGCCTTTGCCGCCATGGGCTGGGCCGTGATGCGGCGCAGGGACATCACTTGACCTCTGGGTCGTCGGGGCGGTCTCCTGTGTGATCACTTGACCAGCCAGTCAAGTGATCACTACGGTCCCGTTGGTGACCACGACGCCGCCGACCCGATGATCGAGACGAGACTGACGAGCGCCCTCGGTGTCGAGCACCCCGTCATGCTGGCGGGGATGGGAGGCGTCTCGTACGCCCCACTGGTCGCCGCCGTATCGGAAGCCGGCGGGTTCGGTTGCCTCGGCGCGTCCACCATGAGCAGCGGGCAGATGGTCGCAGAGATGACAGCCGTGACTGCCGCCACGAGCCGGCCGTTCGGGGTCGACCTCCTGACGGCGATGCCAGGCAGCCTCGTCGCGCAGGTCGATCTCGTCATCGAGGGGGGGGCGTCGGTCTTCGTCGCCGGTCTCGGCGTACCGGCCGAGGTGATCGAGCTGTGTCATGCCCACGGTCTCCTGGTCGTCAACATGTGCGGCAAGGTCGACCATGCGCGGCGGGCTGTCGACGCCGGATGTGACATCGTCGTCGCCCAGGGCACCGAGGCGGGCGGCCACACCGGCCAGGTCGCCACCATGCCGCTCGTGCCGCAGATCGTCGACGCCGTCGGCGACACCGTGCCGGTCGTGGCCGCCGGGGGGATCTTCGACGGGAGGGGGCTCGCCGCTGCGCTCGCGCTCGGTGCCGACGGAGTGTGGGTGGGCACTCGCTTCATCGCTACGCCCGAAGCGAGAGGCGTCGCCGGCTACAAGGACGCGCTGCTCAGGACGGGCGAGGACGGCACCGTGGTCAGCCGCGCCTACTCGGGAAAGACGATGCGCGTCGTCCGGAACCGGTACACCGCGTTCTTTGAGGAGCACCCCGACGAGCTCCAGCCCTTCCCGGCCCAGATCGGCCGCTCGCTCGGCGACGACGCCTTCCACCTCGGCGGCGACGAGCACACGCCCAACATCGACCCCGCCCGGGAGTGCTACCCGACGGGACAGGGCGTGGGCGCCATCCAGACCCTGATCCCGGCGGCCACGCTGGTGGCGCAGTTCGTGGCCGAGGCGGAGCGGGCCATCGCCCGGACCAGCGGCCTGCATCGCCCCTGAGGCGCCGGCAACGCGGTGGGGCGATGCCGTCGTTCCTGATCGGTTCTGTATCGTCTCGGTGTCGGGGAACGAGGTGGACCGATCGTGGTGCGTGCAAGCAGGAACGTCCGAGCTGGTCCGGCCACCGGATCGGTGGGGGTGGGACACGGCGCGACAGGGGAAGTCCCGGGCATGGACCGGGGCACCCGGGCGCTGCCTGGGCGCCTCTCCTCCGTGAGGCCGACCGTCGACCTGACGCTTGTCGTCCCGTTCTACAACCCCGGCGCCGGGCTCCACGACTACCTCGGTCGTGTCCTCGACGTACTGGAGAGCACGGGGATCACCTACGAGGTGCTGGCGGTATCGGACGGGAGCACCGACGGGAGCGAGTCCACCATCGCCGACCTCCTGGACGACCGGTGCCGCCTGCTCACCCTCCCGCGCAACACCGGGAAAGGGCAGGCTGTCCGGACCGGTTTCCTCGTGGGAGCCGGCACCTACCTCGGCTTCATCGACGCCGATGGCGACCTGCCGGCCGATCTGCTTGCCAACTTCATCGAGCGCGCCCGATCAGACCGTCCCGAGATCCTCCTTGGTTCGAAGCGGCACCCGGGCTCCGTCGTGCACTACCCGCCGACACGGCGGTTGTACTCGTGGGGGTTCCAACTGCTGGTCCTAGGCCTCTTCCACCTCCACGTCCGCGACACCCAGACCGGGGTCAAGCTCATCCGCCGCGACGTCCTCGCCACCGTGCTCCCACTCATGCGCGAGGAAGGGTTCGCGTTCGACCTCGAGCTCTTCGTCCTGGCCCGACGGTACGGCTTCGGACGCCTGGTGGAGTTGCCTGTCGTCATCAATCAACGGTTCAAGAGCACGGTGTCGGTCCGGACGGCAGCCCAGATGCTGGCAGACACGACCCGGATCTTCCTCCGCTGCCATCTCACCCGGGCCTACGACCGACCCGACCCTGCATGGGCGGTTACCGGAGAGGGCCCGTAGGGGTTGGCGGATGGGTCCGGTACGATCGGAGCCATGGCCGATGCCACAAGAGACGAGGTCCCCAGCGGAAGCGTCGGCGTTCTCCCGCTGGCAACCAGCGTGAAACGGGCCCGGGGTGGAGCTCGGCTGAGCGCCACTCCCCGGCGTGCTGCGGAGTGGACGGTTCCACGCCGACGCGGGTGTTCCGCCTGACTCGGTGAGCACGGCCACGTTCCCCCCCAGGCAGTCGTTCGTCCCGGGCCCGACGACACGGCGCGCGGTACGCGCTACCCGGATGGTCCCCGGCACGTTGCGTCGCGGGACCCGCCTCCTCCGGTTCGCCGTCTCGGACAGTCCGGAGGCCGGGGGAGGGAGCCGACCGGACGCCGACCCGATCTGGGCGATCAACATTCACGGCTACTTCGCCGGAGGTGGCATGTACTGGCGCGAGAGCGCCCGCCTGGCCGCCGGGCTCGGATGGCGGGTCGTGAACCCGAGCCTCCCGGGGTTCGGGGGCAGCGACCCGCTCCACTGGGACGAGGTCTCCCTCCACGCGTTGAGCGGGGACATCGCAGCCCTCATGGACCACGTCGGTGCCGGTCCAGCGGTACTCCTCGGGCACTCCATGGGCGGGGCCGTCGCCGTCCAGTACGCGCTGGACCACCCGGACCGGACGCTCGGTATCGTCTACCGTGACGGGGTCGGGACCCCGGCGTGGCGAGCTCGACACGGAATCGTGCCCGCCGTGCTGTCCCGGATCTCGCCCGGGATCGGCGTATTCGCCGATCTTGCCCTCTCCGTCGCAGTGGACGTACCCGACCTGTTCGTCGGGAGGATGTACTCCACCGTGCGCTCGGTTCTACCCGAGACCAGGATGAACCTCCGTTCGCTCGAGGGCTCGCTTCCCGTCGGCAACATGCTGATGGCCATCGACCAGCGGGCCGAGATCAGCCGTCTCGCTGCACGGGGCGACATCCCGATCCTCCCGATCTGGGGTGTCCTCGACCGGATCTCACCCGCCTCCTGTGCCGAGGAGTTCGCCGCGCTCACCAGTGCGAAGGTCCAGTGGGTGCCCGGTGGCCATTCGTGGATGCTGGCCCGGCCGGCGGGTCAGGCCGACGTGCTGCGCCACCTGACCAGTGGCATGGCGTTCATCGTCCGGATGGAGGAGCGGGCCGCCCACCTCGGTGCTGAGCGTGCGTCGCCCGGCTCGCCGTCTCCCGGAGCGACTGTCCCACCCCTCGAACTGATCGGCTGAGCACCGCACCGCGGGCGCC
>DAHXOA010000064.1 GCA_027365145.1 Acidimicrobiaceae bacterium
ATGCGCTGATCGTGCCGAGGCGCCACCCAGCACGCACCGTTGCGCCCGGTTCAACAACAAAGTGGGCTGCAGGTGACACATCGCCGTCCTAGTCACGAGGTAACCCTGCGCCGTGGAGAGTACTGCTGCCACTAGGGAAAACGGGGAGACTGGTGCCAGCTGTTCTGGCTGCGTCGGCGTGAGCAGTACCGATGTGCCCAACAACTCGAACACCTGACGCTGGGTTGGCGCAGGCGTGACGAGCATCTCGAACTTCCGAGACATCCCCGATGTGGTTCGTATGGTGTTCGGGGCGAGGTGGCGAGGACCTGGCGGCAGATCGTCGATGGGGACGACTGCGTCGGTGACGCTACGGCGTTGGGGAAGACCGAGGTGCCAGACGCGCGCCACGGGGGGTCGCCCTCCAACGTGCGGCGCATCCCTGGCCAACGCGGCCGCCATGCTGCCCAGAACCTCCGGCCTGGCCTGGCCTGGCCAGGCCTACGCAACCGACGTCCTGTCGGCGCGTTCAGCGCAGGGCGCTGCGGGAGGTCGCCCCGGTAGGCTCCCATAGTCGGGCTGGCCGTTCGCCGAACGCCACCTGCCGTGCCAGGACGGCTCGTGCCACGTCGAGATCGCCGGGGTGGGTGACGCCGACAGATCGGCTGGATACCTGGAGGACCCGGACCGGTCGGTCGGTCCCCGCTGCCACCATTGTTCCCACCACATCAGGGAGGAGCACCTCGCCGCCGCCGCCGCCGCCGCCGCCGTTGATGATGCTGCTGCTGCTGCCGGACGTGCCACCCGTCCCGGACGCCCCAGAGCGTCGTACCGCCTCTTCGAGCAGGCCCCAGATCGACGGCTGGTAGCCCCAGAGGTTGAGCGACACAGGGGTGTCGCCGGCGAGATCCGACGGGGACCCGCCGTCGTTCACCGCGAAGGGAGCTTCCGCCGCCCCACGCCGGACCTGGCGGCGCTCCGAGAGCCCGGCCAGCAGCCCGGTCGGGTCGATAGCGCACACCCCCCGGGTGACCGGTTGGTCGGTGACCACGGTGCCGGCCAGGGGAAAGCCGACGAGAGCGTGCTCGCCGGCAGAACCGTCTAAATGGCAGCGGAGGGCGGACATGGCGGAGATCCCGTAGACGTCGTCGGCGTTGGCGACGGCGAACGGACGGGAGCCATCCAGCAGCGGCCGGGCAGCGAGGACGGCGTGGGCGGTGCCGAGTGGAGCCGACTGGACGGCGAAGCCGACCTGGACATGTTCGGGCCAGCACCGCTCCACGTGGTAGCGGATGGCGGGGCCGCTCTCGGGGTGGAGGACGAGCACGACGCGCCCGAAGCCGGCCGCCATGGCGTCGCTGGCCACGAGGTCGATAACTGCCTCTCCGGAGGGCCCGAGCGGAGCGAGGGGCTTGCATCCCCCGTACCGGCGGGCCAGACCGGCGGCGAGCACGACTAGAGGGACGGCTGAGCCACCGGAGCCCGGGGGATTGGGGCGCGTCCGGCCGGAGCCGGAGCCCGGGGGATTGGGGCCTACCGGGGCTGTGTCCGGCATCAGCCTCCCCAGCGGAGGACGGCGCTGGCCCAGGTCATCCCGCCGCCAAACCCGGTGAGCAGGACGTTGGCACCCTTATCCAGCCGGCCGGTCTCCAGCGCGTCCACGAGGGCGAGCGGTACCGACGCTGAAGAGGTGTTCCCGTACCGGTCGATGACCATCACGGCCTTCTCCTCCGGGATACCCAGCCGCTGGCAAGCAGCGGTGATGATGCGCAAGTTGGCCTGGTGGGGCACCATGAGGTCGATGTCGTCGACGGTGAGCCCAGCCTCGCTCACCGCCTGGAGGGCGGAGTCCACGAGCACCCGAACCGCCTTCCGGAAGATCTCCTTACCGTCCATGTAGAGATAGCCGCCGTGGTCGCACTTGAGCAGGTGGCGGAGCGAGCCGTCGGCCCCGATGTTCCACGACAGGAGCTCGCCAGGGCCGTCGACCGCTTCCAGGACCACCGCGCCGGCACCGTCGCCCACCAGCACTGCGATCGACCGATCGTCCCAGTCGGTGATCCGGCTCAGGGTGTCGGCCCCGATCACCAACAAGCGCCGGGCGCCGATGGCGAGCAGCCCGTGGGCTACCGCGAGCCCGTAGACGAAGCCCGAACAGGCGGCGTTGACGTCGAACGCGCCGCCAGCGATCCCGAGCCCGTCCTGGACCGTCGCCGAGGTCCCCGGCACGATGGCGTCCGGTGTCGTGGTGGCCAGCACAACGGCGTCGATCTCGTCGGGCGACCGACCGGCGTGCTCGAGCGCCCGCTTTCCCGCCTCGATGGCCAAGCCCGATGTGGTTCCCCCGATCCGCCGCTCCCGGATACCGGTGCGTTCGACGATCCAGGCGTCGTTGGTGTCCATGGTGGCCGACAGGTCGTCGTTGGTCACGACCTTGTCGGGGACGCCGATCCCCCATCCGGTGATGATGCCTCCCCGGGTGGTCAGCACCGCTCAGCTCGCTTCGATGACATGGATTCCGATGAAGGCAGCATCACCCCAGATCATGCCACCGGTGTTGGCCGCCACGCCTATCCGCGCCCCGGCGACCTGCCTGCCCCCGGCCTGCCCATGGAGCTGGCGGGTCACCTCGACCACCTGAGCGATCCCGGTCGCGCCCAGAGGGTGGCCCCGTCCGACCAGGCCACCACTGGTGTTCACCGCCACACCACCACCACCACCACCACCACCACCGGCCGCCGTCTTCCCGGCCAACGTGGCCGGTCCGGCGTCGCCGGGGGCGAAGAACCCGAGGGACTCCAGGGCGTAGAGCTCCTCGGCGCTGGTGGCGTCGTGCAGCTCGATCAGGTCGATCTCATCTGGACCGAGCCCGGCCTGCTCCCACGCCACCGCCCCGGTCTCGGCCAGTCGATCGTGGTAGTCGAGGTCACCGTTGCCCGACCGGACCACGCTGGCCCGGATCCGAGGGGCGCCCGACCGCGGCGTGGCCGAGATCACCGCGGCGGCGGCTCCGTCGGTGAACGACGAGCACATGAGCCGGGTGAGGGGACCGGTAATCGGGGCCGAGGCGAGGACGTCGTCGATCGTGACCTCGGATTGGTACTGGGCGTCGGGGTTGTGGGCGGCATGGCGGCGGGACTTCACCACCACGGCGGCGAACTGCTCGGGGGTCGCTCCTCGCTCCCGCATCTGGTCGATGGTCCAGGTCGCGTTCAGCCCCATCAGGACCGACCCGGAGGGGTTCTCCAGCTCCTCGTGCATCCGGATCCGGTCGGCCAGCGGCACCCCGTCCTCGATCCCGGCCAGCGTGGCCGCCCGGTCGCCCGTCCACATCTTCTCGACCCCGACGGCGAGCACGGTGCCCGAGCCACCCAGCGCAGCCAACGACGCCAGGTGCAGCGCCGACGAGCCGCCAGCGCACGAGTTGTCGACGTTGATGATGCCGGCGTGGCGCAGGCCGGCCTTCTGGAGGAACGACTGGCCCCGGATGCACCCCTGGTCGAGCAGGCGTCCGGCGGTTGCGTTCGAGAAGATCACGAGATCGACCGCGTCGGCGGCCACCCCGGCGTCGAGGAGCGCCTCGGCTACCACCTGGTGGGCCATGTCCTCTATCGTGCGATCACGCCGGTTCATCGGCGTGATGCTGGTTCCGTTGATGTAGGCGGAGCGGCCCATCATTCCTGTCCTCTCGGTCCTCGGGTGAGGGGGTCAATCCCCGCTGGTCCTCCCAGCGCGGTCATCACGGTTGTGAATTGGTCCAGCGGATCGTCGTCGGTGACGTAGAGCGCCACGTGCTCGGCGCCGGCCTCTTGGTAGGCGCCGATGGCGGCTACCACCGCATCGGGTGTGCCGGCGACGATGTGGCGGTCGAAGGCGTGGCCCGGGATCCGGTAGAGCGAGCTCATCCAGGCGGTCCCCCTGGCCCGGGCGGTGTCGGCGTCGTCGTGGACCGAGACGAACAGCACGATGGACGGGACGACCGACCCGGGAGCCCGGCCGGCGCGCTCGGTCTCCTTCGCCAGGCGGTCGAGCGCGGCGGCGTAGTCTGCCGGTCCGACGAAGAGCGGGATCCATCCGTCGGCCACGGCGGCGGCCCGCCGCAGCGCGGCCTCCGACGACCCTCCGACCCACAGAGGGATCGGCGCCGGCTCGGGGAGCTGGCGGTAGCGGCGGGGGAGTGCCGTGGCGTCGCCCGGCTCCGACGGCTCCGCCGCCCAGCATCGCCGCAGCTCAGTGATGCCGCGGTCGAGCGCCTTGCCCCGATGGTGGTAGTCGGCACCGGCCTCGTCGTACTCACCGGGATGGCTGCCCACACCGACCCCGAGAAGCAGCCGACCCGAGGACAGGGTCTGGATCGACGCCGCCTGTTTGGCGACGGCCGCCGGCTGGCGGAGGGGGAGCTGGAGCACGCACGATCCGAGCATCGCCTCTGACGTGATCGTCGCGGCCATGGTCAATGCGGTCAGGCACTCCAGCACCGGGCGGTGCCAGAAGAGGTGATCGCACGCCCACAAGGTACCCACGCCCAGTGCCTCGGCCTCCCGGCACAGGTCGGGGAGTCGCCGGAACCCGGTCTCCGGGTCGCCCGAGCCTTGCGGGAGCCGATCGATCACACCCTGAGTAGCACCGCTGGTGCGCCCCCCGGGAGACACACCGTCTGAACTGGGAGAATATCCCTGGAGTATGGTCGGTAGTACCAGCCCGATCGCCCCCGGTACTCTCACTGGTCGTACCGCAGCCACACGACATCTTACCCCCCTTCGTCGGCATGTGGGCGCACTCGAGTTTTTCGGCCAATTCCCCCTCAAGTCTCCCTGGTGCTTGGCCGGTGGTCCGGGCACGGCACAATGGATGGCACGTGCGTAGCGCCGCGTGACCGCGTGGGTCGTGCCTGGGTGCGCCGGACGGTCGTCAGTCAGACGGAAGAATCAGTCAGACGGAAGAAACGGAAGAAGGTGTGGCCATGTCCTCCGACGAGCCCGGAGCAGGGGTCGAGCCCCTGCAGTCCGATGTACCAGGGGAGCCGGATCCGGCGGCGTTGAGCGAGGAGGACCGAGCCACCCGCTTGGCCGAGCTGACGGCACTCATCGAGCTGATGAGGCCGGCGGTACAGGCCGACGGCGGCGACCTCGTCCTCCGCCATGCCGACGTGGCGGCCGGTGTCGTCGAGGTGCAGCTCCAGGGGGCGTGCAGCTCGTGTGCGATCAGCGCGTCCACGCTCCAGGGTGGTGTCGAGCGGATCCTCCGGGACCGGCTCCCGTGGATCACAGAGGTCCAGGGCGACCTCGACGACTCGATGGACGTCTTCGAGAGCGTGTCGATGGGCCGGGGAGGCTACATCCCCCGGTAGCGACGGTAGGGCCGGTAGGGGGGCCGGTAGGGCCGGGCGACGCCTCGGTCCACAGGGAGCGATCCGACGTTCAGACCGGCTTCGGCTCCTTGGGGAGGCCGAGCACCCGCTCGCCGACGATGTTGCGTTGGATCTCGGCCGTCCCGCCCCAGATGGTCTCGGATCGCGAGAAGAAGAACGACGCCTGGAGATCGCTCACGGGGTAGTCCGCCCGTCCCCGCCGTCCTACCAGGCCCTCGCTCTGCTCGTCCGGGCTCCCGGTGAGCACCTGACCGTCCAGGCCCAGGATGTCCAGGGCCAGCTCCATCGTGTCCTTGTGGTACTCGGACCAGTACATCTTGTTACAGGCACCGAGGGCGGCCATGTGATGTGTGCCGTTCACTGCGTCGGTGAGCGAGCGGAGCCCGTTGATCTCCATGATCTTCACCTTCGACCACGCCGCTGCCAGGCGCTGGCGGACGAGGGGGTCGCGGTCCCGACCGCGCACCCGCGCCTCGGCGATGACCTGGTCCAGCTCACGGGCGAACCGCCGGTGCCCGGTCGTGGCGGAGGATCCCCGTTCGAAACCGAGTGTGGTCATTGCCACCGCCCACCCGTTGTTCAGGCCGCCGATGACGTTCGCCTTCGGGCACCGGGCGTCGGTGAAGAAGACCTCGTTGAACTCCGCTGTCCCGTCGACTTGCTCGATGGGACGGACCTCGATACCCGGTTGCTTCATGGGGACGAGGAGGTAGGAGATGCCGGCGTGTTTGGGGGCGTCCTGGTCGGTGCGGGCCAGCAGGAAGACGTAGTCGGCGAACTGGGCCTGGGTCGTCCACACCTTCTGGCCGTTGATCACCCATTCGTCGCCGTCCGGGTCGGCCCTGGTCTTGAGGGAGGCGAGGTCACTCCCGGCATCGGGTTCGGAGAAGCCCTGGCACCAGGCGGTCGTGCCGTCCAGGATCCCGGGAAGGAACTGGCGCTTCTGGTCGTCGGTACCCCACTGGAGGATGGTGGGCCCGACCAAGGTGTCGCCGAAGAAGTCGGCGCGGAGAGGAGCTTCTGCCCGGGCGAACTCCTCGTTCAGTACCACCGACTCCATGAGGGAGAGTCCCTTTCCCCCGTACTCCTTCGGCCACGACGCGCAGATCCAGCCCCCGGCGAAGAGCTTCTTCGTCCACTCCTCGACGAACGCACGCCGCTCGTCGAGGGTCATGGCGAACCCGGGTTGCCCCCAGCCCTCCGGGAGGTTCTCCAGCAGCCAGGAGCGGATCTCGACACGGAAGGCTTCCGCTTCGGGGGGGTAGTCCAGGTCCATGGGCGCGATAGTACCTCCGGCGGGCGGTGCCCCCGATCTCGGGCGGTGATCGTCCCAGGTCGGGGGCGGTGATCGCGCTTTCGCTCCCGGTTCGGGACGGGTAGGATGGCCGGCGCAGCAGGCATGCCCGGCAGGGTGGACGCGGAAGGAGGTGCCAGCCGATGAAACGGGGAGAACCCCCCAGTAGACCGGGTGGCACGTTCCGCGTTCCCGGCTGCCCACCGCGCTCCTGAGCCCAGCGAACTGCTGTCGGCTCGGCCGGGCGTGGTGTACCGCGATGCGTTCCGCATCGCGGCGCCGCCGGGTCGCCGGTCGTCGCCACCGTCGTGGCCGCGGTTGCGCCTCGATCCCCGTGGCGGTGCCCCCGTGGCCGAGCGCCGGAGGGGCAGGTTGCGATGGGCGGGTTGGTGCGTTCGCGGCGGAAGCAGCGTCAGCGGAATAGCCAGGGCAACCGCATCCGTAGGCCGCCTTCGCTCAGGGCATCGACGACATCATCGGCCATGACGCGGCCGATCGGGTGGTTCTTGTCGTCTACGACCACGACAGACGGGCGTCGTGCGTCGGTGAGGCGGTCAACCACCTCGTCGAGCAGGGCTTCGGGGCTCACGGCGACGGGCGGGACCTCGCCGACGAGGTCACCGACGACTGTCTCGGGGGATGCCACGAAGAGATCGAACAGACTGACGTCAGCCAGCAGACAACCGTCATGATCGACGACGACGACGCCGTCGATGTCACACGACCGCTCCTTCTGGTCACTCAGGCGCCGCCGAACATCTCCCACCGTGTCGGTAAGGCAGGCTCGGGCAATGATCGTCGTCATGAAACCGCCCGCCATCGTCTCGGGGTAGCCGAGGATCTCCGTCAGCTGGCGGGCCAGGTCGGCGGGAAGGCATGCGATGATGGCGTCGGCCTCACCCCGTTCCAGGTCTCGCAACGCGTCGGCGGCCTCATCGGGCTCCATCGCCGCCACCAGCTCGGCTGCCCGATGACGAGGTGCGTCGCGTAGCAGGCTCTTGATCGGCTCCGGCTCCATCTCTTCCAGAGCGTCTGCCACTGCGGTGGGCGCGAGTGAGCTTGCCAGCTCGTCGCGGGCGGCGCGATCCAGGCTCTCCAGCAGGTCTGCGAGCTCACCGGGGCGGAGCTGCCGGAGTCCTTCATGAGGAAGTCGGAGGCGCAGCTCCGAGCCGGGATCGCCGAGCGGCTGGACCCCGGCCCAGTCCACGAGTCGAACGCTGCTGCGCGTGGTGGTACGACGTCGCCACCACCGCCAGGGTCGTTCGGGCTCCACCGCGACCAGGCGCATGCGACCGAGGACCGTGGCGAGCCAGAGCTCGCCCGCCCGGAGTACCTTCGCGCCATCGACGTCGACGACCTGTCGATGGAGAACTTCGTCCACCAGACGTAGCTCACCAGGTCGCCGGACAAAGTCCTGCAGCGACTCGACGGACACGGCCAGGCTCACGTCCTTCGCCTCCAGGCGGCTCAGTTCTCCAGCCGAGGCGAAGAGCTCCTTTGCGTCCACCTGGAGCACGACTCCGGTGACAAGAGGGTACGGTTCGGCTCCGTCCCACCGTACGACCACGTCCACTACGGCACCGGCGGCAACGCCGCTTGTGCCGTGGGGCGTCGTCGCGCGCAACTGGGAGAGGGACACGAGAGACTCACGGACGGCTCGCCGGGTGAGCAACCGGTGCCGGCGGTGGTGGGTCTCTGCGGTCAAGACCCTCTGCCGATCCGGCATCCCGCGTGACAAGCGCAGCGACGCTCACGACCGTCGCCGCCGCCGAGCCGACGAGTTCCGCTTGGCATGGTCGATAGCATATGCTCTCCGGTGTTGTCCTTGCTCCGACCCGGCTTCATGGTTCGGCCCGGCGCGACTGGCGGGAGTAGTGCTTGTTTCCGCCGGTTGGCCGGTCGGGTCGGTAGCTCCTGCGCTGTGGCCATCCGATTGTCTCACGCCTAAGCAGTTCCCCAGTCCCTCCGTCCGCCCACTCGCTCCCCAGGAGAATGGACCATGCTCGAAGAGGGCACCGCGGCTTCCCCCGCAAGGTCGGTGCGAGGAGGCTCCCCCCGCAACGGCGACATTCGTGGTGCTCTGGGCGTGATCCGCCACGACGACGTCGGCCCGCGCCGAGGGATCGGGCGAAAGCTCCTGGCGTTCCTCGCCATCATGGGACCGGGGATCATCGTCATGCTCGGCGACAACGATGCTGGAGGGGTGACCACGTACGCCCAAGCCGGTCAGGCCTACGGCGTGAGCCTCCTCTGGCTGTTCCCGATCCTGCTCGTGGTGCTCTACGTCGCCCAGGAGATGGTGGGCCGGCTCGGCGCGGTCACAGGCGTCGGCCACGGCAAGCTGCTGCGCGAGCGCTTTGGACGGTTCTGGGCCGCCTTCTCCGTCTTCGACCTCTTCTTGTTGAATTTCCTCACGCTCATCACCGAGTTCATCGGCATCGACCTCGGCTTCCGGTTCTTCGGGGTGCGTCCCGCCGTATCGGTGCCGATCGCCGGTGTCGCCATGATCGCCATGGTGCTCGGCCGCCAGTTCTACCGATGGGAGCGCATGATCCTGGTGCTCATCGTCATCAGCCTGCTGGTCTTTCCCCTGGCCCTCCTGACCCCCGTCCACTGGGGGGCCGTCGCCCACGCCACGGTCGTTCCTGGTGTGACCGGTGGTCTCTCGGCCACGGCCATGATCTTCATCATCGGGATCGTGGGCACGACGATCGCCCCGTGGCAGCTCTTCTTCCAGCAGGGCAGTGTTGTCGACAAGCGCATCGGAACCCGCTTCACCAACTACGAACGGGCTGACACGTTCCTCGGCTCGATCGTCACCAACACCGCGGGCGCAGCTCTCGTCATCGCGGGTGCCTTTGCCTTTGCCGGCACGAAGCTTGCCGGCGGGCAGGCGAACGCGTACGCCATCGCCAAAGGCTTCGCTCACTTCGTGACGCCAGCGATGGGGGCGATCTTCGCTATCGTGCTCTTGGAGGCGGCGATGATCGGCGCGGCGACGGTCACCCTTGCCAGCTCGTATGCGATCGGCGACCTCTTCGGTGTGAACAGCTCTCTCAACGCGCGCTTCAGTGAAGCGAAGGGGTTCTACGCGACCTACGTCGCCAGCGTGACGGCCGCGGCCGGCGTCGTCCTCATCCCCCACCTCCCCCTGGGCATTCTCAACCTTGGTGTTCAGGTGCTCGCCGGCGTGCTCCTTCCGTCGGCGCTCGGCTTCTTGGTCCTGCTCTGCAACGACTCTGAGCTCCTCGGCCCGTGGGGGAATGCGCCGTGGCTCAACGTCCTATCGACGCTGATCGTCGCCGTATTGCTCCAGCTCTCCCTCGTCCTGACCATTGCCACGATCTGGTCGTCCATCGATGTGACGCTCGTCACGTTCATCACGGGCATTCCCGTGATCGTGGCCACCGTCGCTGTGGGCGTGGTCCAGCGTCGGAAGATCGGTCGTTGGCGCGCTGACCCCGCCGATCTCGCTCGCCGCCAGGACTGGGTCATGGCTCCCGATGTCCTCGAGCATGCGCTACCGCCGTCCCGGGGACGAGACCTGGTGCTCGGCGCCATGCGGGTCTATCTCATCGTCGCAATGGTCCTGATGGCATTCAGCATCGCCAGGCTGGCTCACTGACCGCGGTTCCTGGTCTTCAATCGTGGGTCGACGCCGCCCACCACCGTGTCGTTTGCGCTGGTGGCTCCGATCGGGGGAGGCTTGTCCCTCGTGCATGCAGGATGTTCGGTGTTCGGCGTTCCCGGGGGCGGGTCGTGACCGGTGCGTAAGCAGCGGCGCGCTGTCCAATCGGTCACCAGCGTCGGCCACCCGGTCCCCGAGCGGGTCGCGCCGGCGCCGCCGGCCCCTGGTGGGCTCCGTATCGCGTTCCTTGTCTACCGGGGGAACCCACACTGCGGCGGTCAGGGGGTCTACACCCGACACCTCACCCGGGAGCTGGTGGCCCTCGGCCACTCCGTGGAGGTGCTCGCCGGTCAGCCGTGGCCCGTCCTCGACGCCGGCGTCGGCTTCACGCCGGTCCCCAGCCTGGATCTCTACCGGGAGCCCGATCCGTTCCGGATCCCCCGGATCTCCGAGTTCACGTCGTGGACCGACGTCGCCGAGTTCGCGGTCATGTGCACGGCCGGGTTCCCCGAGCCCTGGACGTTCTCGCTCCGGGCCCGGGCGCTCCTGGCGGCTCGACGGGGCGAGTTCGACCTCGTCCACGACAACCAGTGCCTGGGTACCGGCATGCTCGGCATGATCGACGACGGCTGGCCGCTCCTCACCACGCTGCACCACCCGATCACGGTCGACCGGGACCTGGCCCTCGAACACACCGCCAATCCGTGGCAGGCGTGGACCACGCGCCGGTGGTTCGGTTTCCTGCGGATGCAGGTCAGGGTGGCGCGCGCCCTCCCCCGGATCGTCACCGTGTCCGAGTCCTCCCGACGTGACATCGCCGCCCAGATGCACGTCGACCCGGCCCGCATGACGGTCGTGCCTGTCGGGGTGGACCACACGGTGTTCCGGCCCCGGCCGGAGGTGGTGCCGGTCCCCGGCCGGATCATGGTGACCTCGTCGTCGGACGTGCCGATGAAAGGCCTCGTCCCGCTGCTCGAGGCCGTGGCCAAGCTCCGCGCCGAGCGGGACGTCGAGCTGGTCGTGATCGGCAACCCGCGGCCCGACGGCCGGGTGGCACGGGCCATCGAGCGGTTGGGCCTGGCCCCGATCGTCCGGTGCGTCACCGGCATCACCGACGACGAGCTGGCCCTGGAGTACGCCCGGTCGGAGGTGGCGGTGGTCCCGTCGCTCTACGAGGGGTTCTCGTTGCCGGCGATCGAGGCGATGGCCTGTCAGGTGGCGTTGGTCGCGACCACGGGCGGTGCCCTGCCCGAGGTGGTGGGGACCCACGACGAGACGGCCCTACTGGTCCCACCGAACGATCCCGGCACGCTTGCCGCCGCCATCGGCCGGGTGCTCGGCGATCCGGTGCTACGCGCCCGCCTCGGCGCGGCGGGAAGGGGCCGTGTCCTGGGGCGCTTCACCTGGGAGGTGACGGCCCGGGGCACGGCGGCCGAGTACCGGGCGATGCTGGAGGGCCGACCGGTCTTCCCCGGCGCCGCCGTCCCCCCGGCTCCGGTGGCCCCACACCGGAAGGGCGCGGCGGCATGCTGACGGTCGACTACCGCCGCCTGGGTGTCGTCGAGGGCGACCGCCTGCTGGACCTGGGATGCGGCTTTGGCCGCCACGCCTACCAAGCGGCCCGGCTCGGTGCCGACGTGGTGGCATTTGACGCCGGAGCGGCTGAGGTACGCAACGTCGTGGCGACGCTGGCGGCGATGGCCGAGGCAGGCGAGCTCGACCCGGCCACGGTGCGCGCCACCGCCGTCCAGGGGGACGCGCTGGCCCTCCCCTTTGCCTCGGGGTGCTTCGACCGGGTCGTCGCCTCCGAGGTGCTCGAGCACATCCCCGACGACCTCACGGCGATGGCCGAGCTGGCGAGGGTGCTACGGCCCGGCGGCACGATGGCGGTCACGGTGCCGCGATGTGGGCCCGAGTTCGTCAACTGGGCCCTGTCCGACGAGTACCACGACGTGCCCGGCGGGCACATCCGGATCTACCGCTTCCGGTCGCTCGTTGCCCGCCTGCGCTCCGTCGGGTTGACCGTCACGGACCACCACCACGCGCACGGGCTCCATGCCCCCTACTGGTGGCTCCGGTGCCTGGTGGGACCGTCCCGTGACGACCATCCGGCCGTCGCCGCCTACCACCGGCTCCTCACGTGGGACATCGTGAAGGCGCCGCGGATCACGCGGGCGGCGGACCGGATGCTCAACCCGCTGATCGGCAAGAGCCTGGTGGTGTACCTCGTCAAACCGGTCGAACCGGTCGAACCGGTCGAACCCGGTGTGCCGGGGTCGTCCCCCGTGCGCCGGCCGGTGGGAGCCCGGTGGTGAGGGTGGAGCGGGGGATCCCGGCCCTTCCCGGTATCGTGAGCGAGGCCCAGGTGCTGGCCACGGCGGAGTCGATTGCCGCCGTGCAGCAGCCCGACGGGATGATCCCCTGGTTCCCCGGTGGCCACTGCGATCCGTGGAACCACGTCGAGGCGGCCATGGCCCTCACGACGTGCGGGCTCGACGCCGAGGCAGACCGGGCCTACCGCTGGCTGGTGGACCACCAGCTCCCCGACGGCAGCTGGTTCAATTACTACGTGGCGGGCGGCGTGAAGGATGCCCGGCTGGACACCAACGTGTGCGCCTACCTGGCGGCCGGGGTGTGGCACCGCTACCTCGTCACCAGGGACGAACGGGCGATCGGCGAGCTGTGGCCGGCGCTCGCCGGTGGCGTCGACTTCGTCCTGCGGCGGCAGCGCGCCGATGGCTCGATCACGTGGTCGATCGATCCGGCGGGCCGGCCCGAAGGGTACGCGCTCCTCACGGGATCGGCGTCGATCTACCACAGCCTGCGGTGTGCCATCGCCTGCGGCGAGGCGGTGGGTGAGGAACGTCCCGACTGGGAGCTGGCTGCCGGTCGTCTGGCTCATGCGCTGGTCACGAACCGTGCCGCGTTCGCCCCCAAGGTCGAGTTCGCCATGGACTGGTACTACCCGGTCCTGTCGGGCGCGCTCACCGGCGACCG
>DAHXOA010000084.1 GCA_027365145.1 Acidimicrobiaceae bacterium
GATCACCGTTCGCTCGACACCGAGCAGCTTTTCCCATAGCTTCGCGAACCGCACGCCGTTTCACTCCCTTCGATCCGACCTGTTACAGCCGGAAATCGTAGGTGTGGAGCGGCGTGCACCGCGTCTGCCCTGTTCAGGGCACCCCCGGAAACGTCAGAAGAGCCGATTTTCGTATCGCACTCATCGCTCGCGGAACGAGTGGATCCCGCAGGCCGCTGGCCACCACTGCTTGATCGCACGATTGGCAGATGAACGCCTTGATCTCTTGCGGAGTCGCCCCCCGGAGGTGCTTGGCAACCTCCGGGGCTTCACGGTCGAGGCGGGTCCGTCCCATCAGGCAACGCTACCGAGTTGCCGCGGGTTGCCTTGGGTCACCCTCCCGGCGAAATGGGGGTGGAGTACCGGAACGGTTCCCCCAACAACTCCCGGAGCCCCCGTTGGCCTCTATCGCTGCCCGCCTGGACCCCGTAAACTTCGTGTTGTGAGCAACGCCCACGACCACTTCGAGCCCGCGATCGGTCTAGTGCCGAACCTCGAGGAGCTGGCACGCCTGCAGCATGCCGGACCCGTCCAGGCCGCTGAGCTCGTAAGCGATATCTGGGAGTCCGACGAGGAGCTCGGCGCCTTCCTCGCCGACCTCAGGACCTCTCGCAACGCCTTCGTCGCCTGAGCCGGCTTGGCTGCCGTCGTCATCGACACCGATGTCTCGTCCCTCCTCCAAAAGGTTTCGCCGTCGTTCGCTGCTCCGGGCGTGGCACCGGCGGTTCACGAGCAGGCGATGCGGCGCCTGAGCGAACTCACCGGCCTCGTCCCCGTCGAGTACCCGACCACCCGCCAGGTCGGCGCCAGCCCGCAGCAGCGTGCTGCTGATCTGAACGCCGCATTCGCCGACCCGGACATTCGCGCCGTGGTCGCGACAATCGGCGGGGAGGACCAGATCCAGGTCGTGGCGCACCTCGACCCCGGGCCCGTGCGGGCGGACCCCAAGCCGTTCTGCGGCTACAGCGACAACACGAATCTGCTGTCGTGGCTGTGGACCCACGGCATCGCCGGCTTCCACGGCGGCTCGACCCAGGTTCACCTGGGTCCCGGTCCAGCGGTCGACGCCTGCCACAGCGCCTCGCTTCGCGCCGCGTTGCTGACCGGCGAGCGGCTCGAGGTCACCGACCCGGGCAAGTCCGAAGATTTCGGCAAGGACTGGACCGACCCCGCCGCGCTCACCGACCACGGCGAGCGCGAACCGACCGAGCCCTGGGCATGGGCCGGTCCCGCTCGCACCGTGACGGGGCGGACCTGGGGCGGATGCATCGAGGTCCTCCAGTGGATCCTCACTGCTGGGCGGTTCCCGCCAGACCCGCCAGACCCGGCGGTGCTCGACGGCGCGGTGCTGATCGTGGAAACCAGCGAGGCGATCATCCCGGCCCGGGAGTTCGGGTGGATCCTGCGGTCCCTCGGTGAGCGGGGACTGCTCGCCGCCGCCGCCGCTGTGCTCATGGCGCGTCCACCTGCGTCGAATTTCGAGAAGCGGCCGTCCGCCGAAGAACGCGCGGAGCATCGCTGTCGACATCCTCGGCCGTTACAACTCCGATGCGGTCGTCTGCGTCGGGGTGCCCTTCGGGCACACCCGGCCCCAGTGGCTCCTACCTTACGGCGGCGAGGTCACCGTCGACGGCGCCGAGCGTAGGATCTGGGCCGACTACTCCTGAGTCCTACGGCACGCTTCGGCTGCCCGCCGAGTCCGAGACAAGCCACCACAGCGGCGGCGGTGTGGGGTCGGGACCCGGCCCGTCATGGCCCGGCGCGCAGGTCTGGTACCGGGTACAGTCCGTCGATGGACGTCGTTGACCGGGTTCGTCTCACGGACGGTCGTTTCCTGGACTGTCGGGTCAGTGGGCCTGCCAACGGGTTGCCGTTGGTCTTTCACCATGGGACGCCAGGAGCGAGGACACCGATCCGGGCGCTGGAGCGGGCCGCGCACGGCAGAGGTCTCAGGGTGGTGACCACGTCGCGTCCCGGCTACGGGACTTCCGACCGCAATCGCGGCCGGAACGTCGTCAGTGTGGTTGGTGATGTTGCCGCCGTGCTGGAGTCGATGGGCGCCGACCGCTGCGTGGTCGCTGGATGGTCTGGTGGAGGACCTCACGCGTTGGCTTGTGCCGCCCGCCTCGACGCGGTGGCGGCGACGCTGGTCATCGCCGGGGTGGCTCCCTACGGCGCACAGGGCTTGGAATGGATGAGGGGAATGGGTCAGGACAACGTCGACGAGTTCTCGGCCGCCGTGGTCGGGGAAGAGGAGTTGGCTCCCTACCTATGGACGCAGCACGCGGCCCTCAAGGACGTCGCCGTGGGCGACATCGTCGCCTCGCTGTCCTCGCTCCTGCCCGACGTCGACCGGGCCGTCCTCACCGACGAGTTCGGGGAAGATCTAGCAGCCTCGTTCCACGAGGGCCTGAGGCACGGGATCGACGGCTGGTTGGACGACGATCTGGCATTCAGCCGACCGTGGGGATTCGACCTCGCAGAGATACGCACGCCGTTGACCCTGTGGCAGGGTTCGGCCGACCTGATGGTCCCGTTCGCGCACGGGGAGTGGCTCGCCGCCCAGCTACCAGGAGCATCCGTGCACCTGGATCAGGGCGAAGGGCACCTCTCCATCGCCGTCGGCGCTCTCGACCGGATGCTCGACGAGCTCATCACGTTGGCCGACTGATCGGCTTGGCGGGCGGCGGCACGGCCCTTACCGGTGACGAATCCTGCCAGCGTCTTCCACTCGGTGCCGGCCGCTCCCAACTGCTCCCGATCAAACCGCGTGAGGACGGTGTCCGTTTCGTGCACGCAGTGCTTCAGGCCGCGTGGTTGCCGGTCAGATCGTGACCGTGCCGTCGTCGCCCAGGGTCCAACCGGGCCTGCTCATCCGGCTGTTGCGCGCCGCTCCAGCCGAGCGCCTCGTAGAACGAACGGGCTCGGCCCAGGTCAGTGACCCGAGCGTGATGAGGGTGATCCGTTGATCCATGGGAAAGCAGGGCACGCCAAGGCAGCGGTTGCGCCCGGTCACCGAACCTCGGGCGCATGACTGGCCGGCGCCCACCGGACTGGTACCTCCTTCCTGCCACCGACTCCACGTACCGACCCATGCCCGCCTTGGACCACCACCGCGCCATCGTTGTGGCGTAACGCGGACTGCCTGTCCGCGACCGATGGACGACCGACACGTGAACGGTCCGTGGACCGGCGTAGCTCGTCGCTGACAGCCTGGAGACGGGAGCACGGTGGGAGCTACGGGTCGACGTCGAGGAGATCCTGCCTACCATCGAGTCATGGCAGACCCGTCACCAGGCCCGTCTCCCCCCGGCACACGCTCGGCAACATCCACCCTCCGGGTGCGGGAGATGCAGCTGGCCGAGGTTGGAATCCGGATCGGCTACTTCCACGAGGCGTCGGACGACTACTTACGCGGTATGGGTGTCGACCGGGCGCTCCTTCCGTCGCGTGAGGCCTGGCGCGCTTCGTACGAAGCCGACTACGCGCGACCGGTCCACGAACGTGAGAGCTACTTGCTGGCCTGGGAGATGGACGACGAAATCGTCGGTTTCAGCTCGGCTGACCAGATCACCTTCGGTGAGGAGGCCTTCATGCATCTGCACATCCTCCACCCGGACCACCGTCGGTCGGGGATGGGCACGGCATTCGTGAGGCAATCGGCGGCAGCGTACTTCCGGGAGCTGGAGCTGCAGCACCTCTACAGCCAACCCAACGCCTTCAACGTGGCGCCCAACCGCACCTTGCGGCGGGCCGGCTTCCGTTACGTCTTCACCAGGCCTGACATGGTGGCGAGCACCATCAACTACCCGCAACCGATGACACGGTGGGTGCTGCAGGCACCGCCAACCTGACGGCGGTCCGGGTGGGGCACTCGCCCGGTCGCTAGTCGGGCACCGTGCCGGTCTCCACCGTGCCGGGATGGCAGTCTCCTGGCGGGGCATCCGACCCGGCGGGCAGGCAGCCCCCAGGTGCGCGACGATGACACAAATGACCGCTTGCCACCCCAAGGGTACGGCGGGGCAGTCCGGTCCGGGCGAATGCCCGAAGGCCTAAGAAAAGGGGGGTGTGTCGTGGGGGACGCGTCGCACAACGGGACTGCACCGGCAATACAAGACAGGGACGTCGACGTGGTGGTCGTCGGAGCCGGGATGGCCGGCCTCTACCAGGTCCACCTGCTCCGGCAGGCCGGGTTGGCCGTGCAGGGGTTCGACGCCGCCCCCGATGTAGGGGGGACGTGGTTCTGGAACCGCTACCCGGGCGCTCGTTGCGACATCCCGACGACGGACTACTGCTTCTCGTTCGACCCCGCCCTGGATGATGCATGGTCGTGGTCGGAGAAGTACGCCACTCAGGCGGAGATCCTCGCCTACCTCCATTTCGTGGCCGACCGGTACGACCTCCGCCGGTCGTTCCGGTTCTCGACGAAGATCGTCCATGCCGCCTGGGACGAGACCGTCGATCGCTGGACGGTGGAGACCGACGGGGGTGACAAACTGCGCAGCCGGTTCCTCGTCCTTGCCACCGGCTGTCTCTCCGTGCCGAAGGCCTGGGACGTGCCCGGCGTGGAGCGATTCGGTGGGGCAACCTACGTCACCGGTCGATGGCCCCGAGAAGGCGTCGACCTCACCGGCAAGCGTGTCGGGGTGATCGGCACCGGGTCGTCGGGTATCCAGTGCATCCCCGAGATCGCGAAGACGGCCGCTGAGGTCGTGGTCTTCCAGCGGACACCCAACTTCTCCGCTCCGGCCCACCATGGTCCGCCCCCGCCCGGGCGGGTGGCGGCGTTGGCCGCCGACCGCGACGGCTACCGGCTGGCGGCGCGTTGGTCTCGCGGTGGGACGCCTCGGGAGCCGACCACGGTCTCCGCCCTGCAGGCCACCGAGGACGAGCGCAGGGCGCACTTCGAGCAGGCCTGGTCAGAAGGCGAGCTGTTCTCCATCCTCGGCGTCTTCGCCGACCAGGGGATCCGGCTGGCGGCCAACGAGATCGTCGCCGAGATGATCCGGGAGAAGATCCGCGACCAGGTGGCGGATCCCGAGGTCGCCGAGGCCCTCTCTCCTCGGAACCATCCCTTCGGCACCAAACGGCCATGCCTGGACGACGGGTACTACAGCACCTACAACCAGCCCCACGTCCGTCTCGTCGACCTCCGACGCACCCCCATCGAGACGGTGACCGAGACCGGCGTGCAGACCACTGCCGACACGATCGACCTGGACGTGCTGGTCCTGGCAACGGGGTTCGATGCCATGACCGGGGCGCTGCTCGCCATCGACCCCGTCGGGCGGGATGGTCGGCGGCTCTCTGAGGCCTGGGCGGATGGACCCACGACCTACCTGGGGCTGAGCGTGGCCGGGTTCCCCAACCTCTTCACCATCACGGGACCGGGCAGCCCGTCGGTGCTGTCCAATATGGCCGTCTCCATCGAGCAGCACGTGGAGTGGGTCAGCGCCTGCCTGAACCACCTCCGGGTCGAGGGCTTCACCGCCATCGAGGCCACCCCAGCCGCTGAGGCCGGATGGGACCGCCACTGCGCCGACTGTGCCGCCATCACCCTTCATCCCCTGGCCGATTCCTGGTACATGGGGGCGAACGTGGAAGGGAAGCCCCGCACGCTCTACCCCTACATCGGGGGCGTGGACCGCTACCGCAAGGCGTGCGACCAGGTTGCTTCCGGCGGTTACCTTGGTTTCGAGCGGCGCGGGCCGACACGGACGGTGCGGGACGAGACCATCGTCTGCCAGCTCCAGCCGGACGTGGCCATGGTCCTGGACGTCATGGCCCAGCTCGACCTCCCGCCCCTGGAGACCCTGTCGGTGAGCGATGCCCGGGCGACCATGGCTGCCGCCGGCGCACTCCGACCTCCCGGTCCTGCGGTCGCCCGGATCGAGGACGCCACGATCCCCGGACCCGAGGGTGACCTGCCGGTACGCCGCTACGAGCCCGAATGCGACGGGCCGTGGCCCCTTGTCGTCTGGTTCCACGGGGGTGGGTGGGTGCTCGGCGATCTGGACTCCGACGACCCGCTGTGCCGGGATCTCTGCGCTCGCTTCGGGGCGGTCGTCCTCTCCGTCAACTACCGCCACGCTCCCGAGCACCGGTTCCCAGCTGCCGCCGTGGACGCCACGGCCGCGGTGAGCTGGGCCGTCGAGCACGCCGCCGATCTCGGTGTCGACCCGGCCCAGGTGATCGTGGCCGGTTGGAGCGCCGGGGCGAACCTGGCTGCCATCGCCTGCCAGCAGCTCCGGGACCGCGGTGGAGCGTCCATTGCCGGCCAGCTCCTCGTCTGCCCGGTGGCCGACTGTGACCTGGACCGACCGTCCTACCACGCCAACGCGGAGGGCTACGTCCTCACCCGGGCCATGATGCAGTGGTTCTGGGACCACTACGCCGACGCAGCGGACCGTGCCTCACCGCTGGCATCACCCCTGCATGGCGAGCTCACCGGTCTCCCGCCCGCCGTTATCGTCACCGCCCAGTTCGACCCCTTGAGCGACGACGGCACCGCCTACGCGGAGGCGTTGCGCAGTGCCGGGGTTCCCGTCGTCCACCTCGACGCCCGAGGCCACACCCATACCTCCCTCACGATGGTGGACGTCGTCCTGTCCGGTGAGCCCGTCCGAGCCGCCATGGTCGAAGCCGTCGAACGCTGCGTCCCTCAGCGCGTGGAGGCATAGGGACGGCTCGGCCCGACGGTCACATGCTCACGCTCCCCCTGAGGTGGACGACCGTGGCGTTACCCACGGCTGCGTACCGCAGCGCATTGGAGGACAGGGCGATGATCTGGGTACGACCAGCCGCCTCCGAAAAGGCCGGGGCCAGGGCGGCGAGGCGGGTGGCGTCGGTGTTGCCCAACGCGTCGTCGAGGATCACCGGGACGCCGGCGTCGGCGGCGGCGCCGTCCGGATTGACGAGGATGGCACAGGCGAGACGGGCGAGGACGGCCAGCTGTTCTTGCGCACCTGTCGACAGCGACTCGTAAGGAATGGTCCTGCCGCCGACCGTGCGGGAGACGATCGAGAGGTCCGTCGGATCGACGTCGACCACGACGTCCGAACCGAAGACCAGGCGCGCCAACGCCTCGACCTGCTCCCGGTAGGGGGCGACGTAGGCCTGTCGGGCACGATCTCGATGGTGGAGGAAGACCTCCTGGAGCCTCAGGGCGGCGGTGGCCCGGCGCTCGAGGTCCCCATGTCGCTCGTGCAGGTCCGTTACCCGCGTATCGGCTTGGTCCCGCCGGGCTTGGAGGTCGTCGGCTCCCCCCTGGGCGAGCAGCGTCCGCAGACGCACCCGTTCGTCGTCGAGCGTGCGCACCTCCTGGTCGATCCGTCGCACCAGCCCCTGGGCGTTCTCCAACCGGAGCCGGGTGCTTTCGGGGTCCTGTGTCCGCAGTGCGGCCATGGCCGACTCCAGCTCGGCGGCGGCGGCGGCCTGGGCCTCTTCAGCCATGGATTTTCGCTCCGCCAGCACATCGTCCGCTTCCACGGCGCGCGACTCGTCCAGTCTCGTCTGCGCGGCCTGGAGCACCGAGCACGTCCGTTGCAGCTCCTCCCCGGCGGTCGCCGCACTTCGCCGAGCGTCCCCGAAGGCTTGGCGGGCGTCGTCGACGCGGACCCGGGCAGCGACGAGCTGCCGATCCGCAGCCGCCACCTGATGCCGGCAGTCGTCGACCACGGAGGCGGCCTCGTCGATCGACGGTGGTAGCGGGTGGTCGGCGTCCCTCGTGGTCGGGTAGTCGGCCACGACACTGCGGGCGTGGGCCGCTTTCGCCTGCAGCTCGGTTTCCGTCAGATCGTCCAGCGCGTCGGCCCGCTGCCCGGCGGCATGTTCCAGGTCCTGTTCTGCCCGTGCCCGCCGCGCCAACTGGCCGGTGAGGTCACGGAGTGGATCGTCGGCATCCAGGCGGTAACGATCGACGAGGAGCGCCAGAGACCGCTTGGCGTCGGCGGCGGCGTGACGGAGGTCGTCCCCCGACGCCCCGCCGGCAACCGTCACCGAGAGCAGACCGGGAACCGAGACGATGGTCGATCCCGTGACCGTGAGGAAACGGGTCTCTCCGGGCGAGAGATCGGTGCCGGTGCCGTCGACGTCGATCCCGACGGCAGCCAGCGCGGTGACCGTCACCGACGGGCTGCCCACCTCGAGGGCGACGTTGGCCTCTCGGAGACGGTTCCAGGCCGCCTCCACCTCCGGGCGTGCCGCATCCGTCACCGTGCACGCTTCGAGGACCGCTCTCGCTTTCACCTCGCGTTCCCGAGCCTCCCCGATCCGGAGGAGGCGGGTCGATAGCAGTCGGTCCGACACCACGGCCCGGTGATAGGCCAGATCCGCCTCGGCCGTCGCCCGCCGTTCGACCGCTCGGTCGCGTCCGGCTTCCGCCTCGCTCTGGGCCTGTTGTGCCGCGTCGAGGGCGGCGAGCGCCGCCCCGGCGGCCCCCTCCGCGTCGCGCTGGCGCGTGCTCAGCGCATGGCGTTCGCCCTCTGCGGCGGTGATGGAGTCGATGAGGGCAGCACGGTCGTCCACGGCCCGGCGCGCCTCGGTGGTGGCGAGCTCTGCCGCCTGGAACAGGGCCCGGCGCGTCTCGGCCGCACTCTGGAGCGTCGAGATGGCCGCCGCCTCCTCGCGTGCCGTCCCCAGCAGGGCGTCGGCTTCGGCGTGCCGCGCCGCTGCCCGATCGCGCTCGGCGAGGACACGCCGGTACTGCTCACCGGTCGACTCGAGGGCGGCGATGGCGCCGTCGATGTCGGCCAGCGCCTGGACGGCGGCGGCGAGATCGACACCCAGCTGCTCTCGCTCCTGGGTCGGTCGCCCCGTCGGCGTCACGTAGCGCAGGCGCTCTGCCTGGATCGCCTCCCACAGGGTCGACTCGGCACGCGGGTCGGCGGCGCCGCCTGCTGCCGCGCGATCCAAGGCGGCGACGAGGGTCGTGGACGAACCAACCGGTCCCTGCCCGACCTGGGACCCCTGGATGTAGCGCAGGGCTTGGTAGAGCGTCTCGTCGAGCGTCTCGGCCAGGATGGCCTTCATGCGGTCGTGTGCCTGGCGTCCCGCCAGGGACCCGGGCCGTGGGGCGAGGACGGAGAGAAGCGTCTCAGGCCGCTTCTGCCAGCGTTTGCGATAGACGACGTGGTAGGGCCCGGTGGTCAGCTCCACCTCCACCTCCGGACCGGCGTCGGCATGGACCGGGCAGGCGGCATGGACGCGAGCGTGGTGGGAGTCGTGTGGGTAGGTGAGGAGCAGGTCTACGGCCCGAACCATGCTCGACTTCCCGACCTCGTTCGGGCCTTCCAGGATGACCATGCCCGTCGCCGGCAGCGACACCTCCGACGCCGTCACTCCTTCGAAGTTCGTCAGCTTGATCCGTCGGATCCTCATGACGATCTGGCTGCCAACCGGTGGAGGAGCATGAGGGCGTCCCCGGCTGCAGCGGCTTCGTCTCCGTCGCCGCGAGCCTGGTCGGCCAGTTCGTCGGCCGCGGCCCGGGCAAAACCCGAGAGGTCGAGTGCGGCGAGGTCGGCATCGTCGGCGACGACGGTGAGATCGCTTCGCCGCGACGACACCACGAGGCCACCGAGGAGGTCACGGGCCTGCTCGAGGACGGCATCGAGTCGAGTGTGCAGGGTGAGGTTGATCGTTCCGGTGATCCCGAGCTTCACCACCGTCCGCTCCTTCCCGGGGAGACCGGCGAGGAGCGCGTCGAGCCTGTCGATGGTCGCGGGTGTCGCGAGCTCGACGTCGTGGGCCACGAAGTGCCAGGAGCCCACCTCTACCGTGTCGACCTCCACCGCGCCGTTCGCAACGTCGACCACAAGGGCCTGGTTGGCCGCGTCCTGCCCGAAGTCGGTGGCCTGGGGTGCCCCGCTGTACCAGACGGCCCCCGACCTTCCCACGCTCGTCACCGAGTGGCGGTCGCCGAGCGCGACGTAGGAGGCACGGTGGTCCGCCACCGCCGCCTCCAGGCACGTCAGCGAGATCAGGACCGGCTCGTCGGGCCCGCTGAACGCGACGCCCTCGACCTGGCCGTGGGCGACGACGATCCGCTCCGTGCCGGTCGGCGTAGGTTCCAGACCGGCGAGCACCTCACTGACGGTGTCGCGGTCTGGCTTGCGGCTGAGGAGGGGGACACCCACCACCTCAGCACGCACACCGGGGACGGGCACCGGTTCGCTGTCCCGCACCACCCGAACCAAGGTGGGTAGTCGATCGATGATGTCGGTGTTCGCCCACAAGGCGGCCGGGTTGTCGGCATCGTGGTTGCCGGGGAGCAGGAACACGGGCACGGTGAACGCGGCCAACGCGTCGACCGCCCGGGCAATGATGCGCCGGTCGGGGAGGAGGTGGTCGAACACGTCACCGGCAACCACGACGAACCGGGCGTTCGTTTCGTTCGCCACCTGCGCCAGGCGCCGGACGACGGCAAACTGGTCGTCGGTGTAGCGCGCCTGGGCGTCGGTGTCGAGAAACCGCCGGGTCATGCCCAATTGCCAGTCAGATGTATGCAGGAACCGAACCGTCATCGAGTGCCCCCGCTCGTCGAATTGACCCTGACGATAGGGCACTGGTGCGACGTCCGACGTCCGGACATCCCGCCGCCGACCGGCCAGGGCACCCCCGTCCCTGGGCACCCCCGTGCCGGAGGAGCCGACGGAACGGGGGCGGTAGCCTGAAATAGCTGCATCTGCAGCCAGGACCGTCCAGTCGAGAGCCTCCATGACCGACTACTTCACCAGTGACCAGCACTTCGGCCACGCCAACATCATCGGGTACTGCGATCGGCCGTTCCGGTCCACGACCGAGATGGACGCGGCCCTGGTGGCCAACTGGAACGGCATCGTGGGTCCCGACGACACCGTGCACGTGCTCGGAGACGTCTGCATGGGCCGCCGGGAGGAGTCGATGCCGTTGATCGGGCAGCTCATGGGGCACAAGATCCTCTACGCCGGGAACCACGACCGCTGCTGGTCCGGGCACGGCGAACGGGCCGCCCAGGCAGAGCGCGACTACCTCGGCGCCGGGTTCGAGGAGATCCGCCAGGGCACCTGGCACGTGGAGCTGGACGGCAGGCGCGTGGCGATCTCCCACTTCCCCTACCGCGGCGACAGCGGGGAGGAGGACCGGTTCACGAGCTACCGTCCGGTCGACGAGGGTCTGTGGCTCCTCCACGGCCACGTGCACGAGAAGTGGCGTGTCGCGGACCGGATGATCAACGTGGGGGTAGACGTCTGGGAGTTCACCCCGGTGGCAACGGACGTGCTCTCCGCCATCATGGACGGTCGGGCGCCGTCGTGAGAGGCGACAGCCCTCGGGGTTGCCGTCGTCGGGCTCACGGCACCCGGCCCAGCTCCGGTGTTGTCCAGAACCCCGGGAGAGGCCGAGACGACCGGTCGCCGGCGGCGTAGCGGGCGAGACGTTCGTGACCGGCGCCGTCGAGGAGCTGGATGACGTCGTGGACCACCCCGGGTCCGAGGGCGCGCAGGGCGAGATCGCCACTGCTGCGGCGGGAGGGCAGCTCGGTGGTGAGGCACACGACGGGGCGGATCTCCAGGGCGGCGAGCACACCGACCCGGCCCAGGCACCGCCACAGCAGGTCGGCACGGAGCAGACCACCTCGGACCGTCGTGAACGCTCCGGTGACGTCGAAGTGCCAACGGGCACCGTGCTGGTCCTCGGCTTCGATGTCGACGTTGACGCCCACCCCCGGGACCTTCCGGTCGAGCGCCACGATCGTGAAGCCGGCGGTACTGACGAGGTCGGCGGCGAAGAGCCGTGCTGCCTTCCCGTCCGGGTTCGCCACGAGGACGCCGTCGAGGCTGGTCGTCGTCGTCGCCGTCGCCTGACCCCGGGCCGTTGGCGCCGCACCTGCAGCCGTCATCGCCTCCGACCTGTCGGCCGCGCCCGGTGCCGCGATCGACCCTGTGGAGTGGAGGACCGGTTGGCCGTCATGCAGGCCGAGCCGCTCCCGTTCCTCGGCCACCCGGGCCTCGGCGATGGCCACGTACCCGGGGTCGGTGTCGTAGCCGACGAAGCGCCGTCCGGTGCGCAACGCCGCCACGGCCGTCGTCCCCGATCCGAGGAAGGGATCGACGACGAGGTCGTCACGGAAGGTGTAGAGCTCGATCAGCCGTTGGGGCAGCTCCACCGGGAACGGTGCGGGGTGGTTGACACGGCGAGCCGACTCGGGCCGGATCCTCCAGACGTCGAGGGTGGCGTCGAGGAACTCCTCGGTCGAGATGGTGGCGAGGTACGGACGGCCGGCGGATCGCCGGGACTCGACGCCGGGCGCCCGGTCGAAACGGCCCTTCGACGCCACGACCACCCGCTCGCTGATGTCACGTAGCACGGGGTTGCTCGGGGACCGGTAGGAGCCCCACGCACACGATCCGGACGCACCCTCTGCCTTCTCCCAGATGACCTCTCCCCGGAGCAGCATGCCGAGGTCGTCGTCGAGGATGCGAACGACGTCGGCCGACAGGGAGCGGTACGGCCGGCGTCCGAGGTTCGCCACGTTGACGGCGATCCGTCCCCCCGGTTCGAGCACCCGTACGCACTCCCGGAACACGTCATGCAAGAGCTCCAGGTAGGCGGCGTAGGACGCCGGGATCACCCCGTGGCCGAGGGCCTCTTCGTACTCCTTGCCGGCGAAGTAGGGAGGGGACGTCACGACCAGCGCGACGGAGTTGTCCGGGAGCGCGATCACACGGGAGTCGCCGCACACGAGCGGCCGGTCGATCTCGAAGGGGGGAGCGATCTCGTCGTCGACCGAGAGCTGCTTGGGCTGGAACCGGGCGTAGAAGGCCGACGCATCGTGGCTCTCGCGGGCACCGACGCCGAACGCCCTGGTCGAGGTGGGTTTCGCCCTCCGTCGCACCGTGCTCCGCGAGCCCTGCCGAATCGGGGCGCGGCCGGTCCCCGTCGCCGGGGGTCCGGCGTCTAGAGCGCCGCCGGTCGCAAGGCGCGGGTCGTGGTCCAAAGTGCCGCCGGTGGCCGAGTCGTCGGGTGCGGCGGGCTCCATCGCGTCAGCACTATAGGGGTCGGCGGCGTGTGGGGCGCAGTCAGCAGGAGCAGGGGATTCGCGATCCACACGTAGCGGGCCCCACCCGGCCCGTGGTCCGGGCCCGGCCCGTGGTCCATGCGCAAGCCGTCGCCGTCCTTGCAAGCCGTCACCGTCCTCGCCACCTCAGCGTGCGCGACCATCGTTGATGCACGCCGATCCGACCACCATGCTCCAGATCACCGAACGACTGGTCCGGGCCGGGTGCGTGGCCGCCTCGGAAGAGGCCGCCGAGCTCACCGCCGCCGCGCCCACCTCCGCCATGCTGGAGGCATGGCTCCGCCGGCGCGAGGATGGGGAGCCAGTGGCGTGGATCGTCAAGTTTGTCCGGTTCTGCGGGCATGTCCTGGTCATCGAGCCTGGCGTCTTCGTGCCCCGGTTCCAGACCGAGGATCTGGCGCGCCGGGCCGCAGCCTTCCTGCCTCCCGGAGGCAGCGCCCTCGACCTGTGTACGGGAGCGGGCGCCGTCGCCGTGCACCTCCGCTGCTCCGTGCCGTCGGCTGCAGTGCTCGCCGTCGAGCAAGATCTCGATGCCGCTCGGTGCGCCCGGCGCAACGGCGTCGCCGTCGTCGTCGACGACCTGGCCGGATCCATCCGGGCCGCCGCGGTCTTCGACGTCGTGACCGCAGTCGCACCCTACGTGCCGACCGGGTCCCTCCACCTGTTGCCCTCCGATGTCCTCCGTCACGAACCGCGGGCGGCTCTCGACGGAGGCGCCGACGGGCTCGATGTCGTCCGGAGGGTCGTCGGGCGGGCCGCCCTGCTGCTCCGTCCCGGTGGACATCTGCTTCTCGAGCTCGGTGGTGACCAGGACGGTACGGTGGCGCCGATCCTGCGCGACGCCGGGTTCACCGACGTCGTGGCCCACAAAGACGACGATGGCGACCTCCGGTCAGTGACCGCGACCGGCGGGCGGTGACCGCGAGCGCCACCGGGATCCGAGCGTTACTGCGAAAGGCTTCCCTTCTGCCCGTATTTCCGTTACATTGACCGTCCAGTCACATTCCGCCCGCGGGCGTTGCGACATCGTGACGGGATCGTGACAGATGGGTTACAGTTCACTCCGAACATCGCCGAAAGGTTGTCCCACCGAACCCGCGAGGGCCAGGCCAGGGGGGAGCCGAGGTCGGCCGAACGCAAAGGAGCACCGAGGATGCGACACTCGCGAAGGGCCAGCCTGTTGGCGATCGGACTCACCACGGTGGCGTTGATCGCCACGGCGTGCAGCTCGTCGACAACCTCGTCCTCACCCTCGAAGGCGTCAACCGCGACCTCGAGCTCCGGGATTCCGGCCGCCGTCAACAACTACGTCGCCGCCCCGTCCGGCACGAAGCAGGCGGGTGGGACGGTCTACTGGGCCGAGGCTCCGAGCGGTGCGCCGAACTACATCTTCCCGATGACCAACGCCCAGGTGTGCGGCACGAACAACGTCGAGCAGCTCTCTGCCATGCTCTACCGCCCGCTCTACTGGTACGGGAACAAGAACAGCGCCACGGTGGACCTCAACTACAGCATCGGCCAGATGCCGGTGTTCTCCAACAACGACAAGACGGTGACCATCACGCTCAACCACTGGATGTGGTCCGACGGCGAGCAGGTCACCAGCCAGGACGTCGCCCTCTGGATCGCGCTCTACAAGGCCAACCCGTCGGCCAACTACTGCGGCTACGTTCCCCCGGCCTCGAACGGCGAGAAGTTCTTCCCGGACAACGTGGTGAGTGTGGACACACCCAACGCCACCACCGTGGTCCTCCACCTGACGCAGTCCTACAACCCGACCTGGTTCCTCTACAACGAGCTGTCCCAGATCACCCCCATCCCCATGGCCTGGGACTCCACGACGCTGGCGCAGGTGGGCACCAACAAGAACGCCACGGTGAACATCGCCGACACCGCCGCCAACGAGGCCGTCTACTCGTTCTTGAACACCCAGTCCTCCGATCTCTCGACGTGGGCCACCAGCCCCATCTGGTCGGTCGTGGACGGTCCGTTCAAGCTCACGTCGTTCTCGGCCACCGGTGAGGTGACGATGTCGGCGAACCCGGACTACTCGGGCTCCCCGAAGCCGACCATCTCCACGTTCGTCGAGGTGCCGTTCACCGACAACAACGCCGAGCTCACGGCACTCAAGACCGACGGGCCCAGTGGGCTCACCGTGGGCTACCTCCCGCCGGAGGACGCCGCCCAGCAGAAGAACCTCCAGTCCGAGGGATACGCGGCCCAGTCCGCCTACACGCTGAGCTTCAACTACTACGTGCTCAACCAGAACAACCCGATCCTCGGACCCACGTTCCAGCAGCTGTACTTCCGCCAGGCCTTCCAACACCTCCAGGACCAGCAGGCGTGGATCACCGCCTTCCTGAACGGCTGGGCCAACGTGACCGACGGTCCCGTGCCGACTCAACCGGGCAACCCGTTCGCCGACTCCCTGGAGCACAACGCCCCGTACAACTACAGCGTGGCCGACGCCAAGTCGCTCCTCCAGGACCACGGCTGGAAGGTCGTGCCCGGTGGGGTGACGACCTGCGTGAAGCCGGGGTCAGGTGCAGGAGAGTGCGGAAGCGGTGTCAAAGCAGGGACGGCCCTCCAGTTCAACCTGGACTACGTGAGTGGTACCCCGGCGGTCCAGAGCGAGATGCAGCAGCTGGCGGCGGTGGCCTCCAAGGTCGGGATCAAGCTCGCGCTCACCAGCCACACCTTCGACACCGTCATCTCGACGGCCACGCAGTGCAAGCCCAGCCAGCCGTCGTGCAAGTGGACGGCGGAGAACTGGGGTGCAGGCTGGGTGTACGCCCCCGACTTCTACCCGTCCGGTGAGGAGCTCTTCCTCACCGGAGCGGCCGCCGACTACTCCAACTACTCCAACCCGACGGCCAACAAGCTGATCCTGGCCACGACCACGGCGCCTGCCTCACAGTCCCAGGCGGCGCTCAACGCCTACCAGAACTACATGATCACCCAGCTCCCAGTGGTGTACGGACCGACGTCGTTCGGGAACCCGATCGCCGGCGGACCGTCCCTCATCTCGTCGAAGTTGGGTGGGGTGGCGCCGAACGCCTACGGCTACATCACCCCGGAGACCTGGTACCTCACCAAGTAGCCGAGAAGTCAGGCAGCGGGCTGATCGGCAGCGAAGGGGCGCAGCAGCAGCGATGGGGTGCAGTGACAGGTAGCGAACGTGGACCCCGATGACGGGGTACATCATCAGACGCCTGGGCCAGGCGGTGATCGTGACCATGGGGGTCACGATCGCCACCTTCGGCCTACTGCACCTCATCCCTGCCGACAGCCTGGCCCGCCAGATCGTCGGGAACCGGGCTACCCACCAGCAGCTCCAGGCTTTCGTCGACCAGTACGGGCTCAACCGGTCGATCTGGGTCCAGTACTGGAAGTTCCTGGACCAGCTCCTCCATGGCAACCTCGGGTACTCCTATCACCTCAACAAGAGTGTCGACACCATCCTGAGCCAGTCGGTGTCGAAGGACATCCTCCTCGGAGGGATCTCCCTCACCCTGGCGACGCTGTTCGCCGTGCCGTTCGGGATCGCCCAGGCGGTGAAGCGCAACGGCTGGTTGGACTCGACCGGCACCGGCGTCAGTTTTGTCCTCTACGCCGTGCCCCAGTACCTCCTGGCGGCCGTGCTCGTGATCGTCTTCGCCCAGGACCAGCACGTGGTTGTCATCCCCGCCCTGGTGAACCAGGACGCCCAGACCTTCACCGGCATCCTTTCCCACCCGACCAACCTGATCCTGCCGGTAGCGACGCTCACCCTCAGCATCTACGCCCTCTTCAGCCGGTACATGCGGTCGTCGGCCATCGACGCCCTGGCCCAGGACTACATTCGCACCGCCCGGTCGAAGGGACTGCCCGAGCACCTGGTGCTCCGCCGCCACCTGCTGCGTAACTCCCTCATCTCCGTGGTGACCCTGATCGGCCTGTCCATCCCCGGCATCCTGACCGCCGGTCTGATCGTGGAAGAGGTGTTCAACTATCCCGGTGTCGGCTACTACTACTACCAAGCGGCGGTCAGCGGGGACTTCGACGAGATGCTCGGGATCACCGTGCTGGTCGCCATGGTGACCGTCATCGGGAACTTGATCGCCGACATCGGATACGCGGTTCTCGACCCGCGTATCCGTTACTAGGATCCGGCGATGACGTTCACCAACCTGCCGGTCCCCGAGGGTCCGGTCGAGGGTCCTGAAGGGGGTGACGTCGAGTCCGAAGGCAGCGCGCTACGCCTGTTCGTCCGGACCTTCAGCGAGAACAAGCTGGCCGTCGCCGGGCTCGTCACACTCGTCGTCATCGCCGGGTTCTCCTGGCTCGGGCCGGTCTTATACCACTCCAACCAGTCGGTCCCCACGCTGATCCTGCCCAACGGCCTGAAAGGTACGAACGCCCCTCCGGGACCCGGGCATCCGCTCGGTATGGACAACTCCGGGTTCGACGTCCTGGGCCGGCTCATGATCGGTGGGCAGATCTCGTTGGAGATCGGGTTCGTCGCCGGCCTGGCCGGCACCGTGATCGGCGTGACCTACGGTGCCGTCTCCGGGTACTTCGGGAAGTGGCTGGACATGCTGCTCATGCGGATCGTCGACGTCGGCCTGGCCTTCCCCATCATCTTCCTGTTCGTCTATATCTCGAGCGTGGTGAAGCCGAGCGAAACCCTCCTCATCGTCCTCCTCGCCGTGGTGACCTGGCTGGGACCGGCGCGCCTCGTGCGCGGGGAGACGTTGAGCCTGAAGACCCGGGAGTACGTCCAGGCGCTGCGCACCATGGGCGGTGGCGCGGCACGCTCCATCGGCCGCCACATTGTGCCCAACACCATCGGCACCATCGTCGTCACCATCACGTTCCAGATCGCCGATGCGATCATCGTCCTCTCCACCCTCCAGTTCCTCGGCTTCGGCCTCCCGCCCACCGACCCCACGTGGGGAAGCATGCTGAACGACGCCATCAACAACGCCAGCGCGCAGGTCAACGGCTACTGGTGGCAGATCTACCCGGCCGGGCTGATGATCATCCTCACCGTGGTGGCCATCAACCTCATCGGGGACGCCCTCCGGGACTCCTTCGAGGTCAGGCTGCAAAAGCGATGACCATCGACCGGGTCACACCGGGCATGGACCCGGGCAACGTCCTCGAGGTGAAGGACCTGCAGACCTTCATCCGGCTCCGGCGAGGTGAGGTCCGGGCGGTCGACGGCGTGTCGTTCTCGGTGAAGAAGGGCGAGACACTCGGTGTGGTGGGGGAGTCCGGGTGTGGCAAGACGATGACCGGGATGTCGATCATGCGCCTCCTTCCCAACGGTGGCTACATCGCCGGGGGAGCGATCTTGAGCAACGGGATCGATCTGGCGACGGCGGACATGAGCACGGTCCGCCGCGTGCGGGCGAACCACATCGGGATGATCTTCCAGGATCCGATGACCTCTCTCAATCCCACGATGACCATCGGACGGCAGATCGCCGAGTCGGTCACCCTGCACAAGCACGTGTCCCGGGCAGCCGCCCTCGATCGCGCCACCGAGGTGCTCGACCTGGTGGGGATGCCGCGACCCCGGGAGCGTCTCGACGACTACCCCCACCAGCTATCCGGTGGGCTCCGCCAGCGGGTGATGATCGCCATGGCACTGGCCTGTGAGCCCGAGCTGATCATCGCCGACGAGCCCACCACCGCGCTGGACGTCACGATCCAGGCCCAGATCCTCCGGCTCCTCGACGACCTCCGGAGCCGGCTGGGGATGGCCATGATCCTCATCACCCATGACATGGGGGTGATCGCCGGCCGCTCCGACCGGGTGATGGTCATGTACGCCGGCCAGATCGTGGAGTCGGCCGACACGACCGCCCTCTACACCCGCACCCACCATCCCTATACCGAGGCGCTGCTGGCGTCGATCCCGACCATCGACCAGAGCGGTACCGAGCGGCTGTACTCCATCCCCGGTCTTCCCCCCGACATGTCGAAGCCCCCGGCCGGCTGCCGGTTCGCTCCCCGCTGCCTGTATGCCACCGACCGATGCCGGGCCGAGGAGCCCGTCCTGGGCGGGACCGACGGTGCCCACCGCTACGCCTGCTTCCACCCGCGATCGCTGGCCGGGGACGCGGACACGAGCGGGGTGAGGGTCGGTGCTCTCCTCGACGCACCGACTACGTCGTTCGCCAACGCCGACCTGGCGGAGCAGGCCGGAGAGCTCGTCGCCGGTCCGGTGGAGGACGGGACAGTCGGTGGCAACCGGGCGAGGGGTGTGGCCGACGGGGCCGACGGGGCCGACGGGTCGGGTCCCGCCCGCCACGAGGTCATCCTGGAGCTTCGAAACGTCTCGAAGGACTTCCCCGTCACAGCCGGCGCGGTGCTCCAACGGCGCGTCGGTGTGCTCCAGGCCGTCACCGACGTCTCCCTCACCGTCCGGCGCGGGGAGACCCTGGGCCTCGTCGGCGAGTCCGGATGCGGGAAGACCACGCTGGGCCGGATGGTGGTCGCCCTGGAGACGGCGACGCGGGGGTCGGTGGTGTTCGACGGCGTCGACCTCGGCCATCTCGGGCGCCGGCGTCTCCGCACGTTCCGTCGCGACCTCCAGATGATGTTCCAGGATCCCTATGCCTCGCTCGATCCCCGGATGCGGGTGGGAACCAGCATCGAGGAGCCGCTGGTCGTCCAGGGTGTCGGGGATCATCAGACCCGCAAGGAGCGGGTGGCACAGCTCCTCCGGGAAGTCGGGCTCCCGGCGAATGCCGTGGACAGGTACCCCCACGAGTTCTCGGGAGGTCAACGCCAACGCGTCGGGCTGGCGCGGGCGCTGGCGCTCAACCCGAAGCTGATCGTGGCCGACGAACCGGTGTCCGCCCTCGATGTCTCGATCCGCTCCCAGATCCTGAACCTGATGAAGGGCCTCCAGGAAGTCCACGACCTCACCTACGTGTTCATCTCCCACGACCTGTCGGTCGTCCGCTACCTCGCCGACCGGGTCGCCGTCATGTACCTCGGACGGGTCATGGAGATCGGGAGCGTGGAGGAGATCTACACCCACCCGGCCCACCCGTACACCGCCGGACTGCTCGCCACCGTGCCCGTCCCCGATCCCACCGTCGAGAAGGCCAAGCGCGACGTTCCCATCACCGGGGAGCTCCCGTCCCCGATCAACCCTCCCAGCGGCTGCCGCTTCCGGACCCGCTGTCCCCGCGCGGAGGATCTCTGCGCCCAGGAGACCCCGCCGCTCGTCTCGTTCGGCACGGACCACGAAGCGGCGTGCCACTTCCCGCTCCGGACGCCCGTGATGGTGTCGCTGGCCGGCGCCGTGGAGCCGCCCTAGCTTGTCGAGCCCGATCGATCTGACGTCATGTGAGCGTCAGGTCGCCATGCCAAGCTGGGGGAGATGCAGCACTCCTCCACCCTGGACAGCCAGCAATCCTCACCCTCCCGCGTCGAGCTCCGGCGCCTTGCACGCCGGCGGAGCTGGCTCCGCCGGCACCCGAAGTCCGCCATCGCACTCTTGGTGTTCGTGGCGCTCACACCCGTGTGGTGGTCGCTGGGGTCTACGCTCGCCAGTGCCAACACCCTCCCCCTTCCGGTGGCTTTCGTCGAGTGGGTCCGGGACAACGGTGGCGGGGGAGTCGTCCGTTGGGCCGAGAACGTCTGGTACACCCACAATCCGCCGCCGCGTGGTGGGCGTCCGGCGAAGGGTGCGATCCCGGCAGCATCGTCGACTCCGGCCGTCTCCCGAGGGTCGCACAGCGCTCTCGCCAGCGCTCCTGCCCACCTGGCGGCACCGTCACCGATCGTCCCGATCGCCAGCCCCCCGCTTCCCGGTGAGGGCCAGTGGCACCCGGTCGGACGGACCGTCGACGGGGTGCCCACCATGTACGACGCATTCCTCCGGCCGGACGCCATCCACACCAGCCTGGTCGCAGGGGTGGTGTGGATGGACCCAGCGCTCCTCCGGACGACGCTGTACGCCGGGGCGCAGACCCCGGGCGTACCCGGCACGTGGTCGCCGAAGGCGCCGATCTCGCCCAGCGCGGCCACGACGCTGACCGCGGCCTTCAATGCCGGGTTCCGGATGTCGGCGTCCGAAGGCGGTTTCTACCTCGACGGGCACGCGGCGGTGCCCCTGCGCCAGGGCGGTGCGTCGCTCGTGATCTACGCCAACGGAGCGGCGACGGTCGGGGCGTGGGGGAGCCAGGTCACGATGACCCCGAACGTGGTGGCCGTCCGGCAGAATTTATCTCTCCTGGTGAACAACGGCGCCCCGGTACCTGGCCTCAACGCCAACGACACCACGGTGTGGGGCGCCACCCTGGGCAACCAGGTCTACGTGTGGCGCTCGGGGATCGGCGTGACGGCGAACGGCGCCCTGGTCTACGTCGGCGGTCCAGGGCTCAACATCACCTCCCTGGCGAACCTCCTCGTGAGAGCTGGCGCGGTCCGGGGCATGGAGCTGGACATCAACACCGACTGGGTGAACTTCTTCACGTTCCAGGCGGGACCGGGAGTGGCAGCGACGCCGGCCAACGGCTCCGCCCTGCTCTCGGACATGGTGCGACCCGTGAGCCGGTACTTCGGCCTCACCAACCGCGACTTCTTCACGATGTCAGTCCGGCACACGCCGCTCGCCCCGGAGACCCTCGGTCTGGTGCCCGCCGCGGCCAGTACCGCGTCGACGGCGTCGAACGGTCGGTCGGGGACCGGCAAGGCGGCGGGGTCGGTGCGATCGAGCCCGGGGAGCAACAGTCATGGTGGCTGACGGTGTCGTCCGGGGTCGCCGTCCCGTGACCGCGGCGGCCTCCCGGCGTCGGGGGGCACTGGAAGCTCCGACCCGGCGACGCCAACCGGCATTCCCCGGCGTGGTGGCCACCGGTACCGGGGCGCGAAGGAAGGTGCCAGCACGCCGGCGCCCGCCGGCGCCGCGCCCGGGGTGGGCGCGTGCCGCCCTGGTAGTGGTCCTGGCTGGGCTGGTGTGGACGATCGTCTCGGGCATCAGCGTTGAGAACGCTGCCGAGCTCCGCGCCCCGGGCGGGCCCGCCATGTTCGCCGGAAGCATGACCGGGCTGGTCGGAAGCTATCTCACGCTCGTGATGGTCCTCCTCGTGAGCCGGATTCCCGTGATCGAACGGGTCCTGGGCCAGGACGGGCTCCTACGGTGGCATCGATGGTTGGGGCCGTGGCCCCTCAGCCTGATCGGCCTCCATGCCGTCCTCACCACCTTCGGCTACGCCGAGTCGGCGAAGGCGGGGTTCTGGCACCAGCTGGGCACGTTCCTCTCGGGCTACCCCGACATGCTGGCCGCCACCGTGGCACTGGGCCTCATGGCTCTGGCCGGTGTGACCTCGATCCGTGCCATCCGACGCCGCCTCCGGCGGGAGACCTGGTGGGTGGTCCACCTCTACCTCTACCTCGCTCTGGCCCTGGCCTTCGCCCACGTGCTCGCTCTCGGGCCCTCCTTCGTCGGCCATCCCCTGACCAGGGCGGTGTGGGTGGTGGCGTGGCTGGCCACAGCGGGCATCGTGGTGGCCTATCGCTTCGGCCTCCCGCTGGTACGCAGCCTCCGGCACCGTCTGGTCGTCGAGGAGGTCCGCCAGGAGGCACCCGGTGTCTTCTCGGTGATCTGCACCGGTCGCCACCTCGATCAACTGCCGGTGGCCGGCGGCCAGTTCGTGCAGTGGCGCTTCATCGCCCGGCACCTGTGGTGGCAAGCCCATCCGTACTCGCTCTCCGCCCTCCCGCAGCCCCCGTACCTTCGCCTCACGGTGAAGGTGGTCGGTGACCACTCGACCGCTGTGTCCCGCCTGGCGCCGGGGACCCGGGTGATGATCGAGGGGCCCTACGGCGCGTTCACCCGGGAAGCTCAGCGCGGGCGTCGGGTGGCGATGTTCGCCGGGGGCATCGGCGTCACGGCCATCCGCTCCCTGCTAGAGGATCTGGTGCCAGGCGCGGCCCCGGTGGTCGTGGTACGGGTCTCTCGCCCGGAGGACTTCGCTCTCCGCGCAGAGATCGAGTCCCTGGTGGGAGCGCTCAAAGGTGCCCTCCATGTCGTCGAGGGTGGCAGTCGGCGGGTCCGCTTCGACCAGCAAACACTGGCGCACCTCGTTCCCGACCTGGCGACGCGCGACGTCTACGTCTGCGGTCCGGAGCGATTCACCGATCATGTCGCGTTCCTCGCTCGGAACCTCGGCGTCCACAAGCACCGTCTCCACTACGAGGTCTTCGCGCTGTGAGAAGCCGGACCACTCTCGACCCCGGCGCTGAGTCGGTCGGGTCGGGCGCTGGTCCCGAACACTCGGCCAGCCGGGAGCAGCACGCCGGTGCGGTCGGCGAGAGCGACGGCGCTTCGACGTGGTCCCACGTCGAAGCGGTCATGGGCACGACGGTGTCCTTCACCGTCCATGGCGCACCCGGGCAGGAGGACCTGACGACTGAAGCCGTCGAGCGTGCCTTCGCGGCGGCCTGTGCCGAGCTCCACCACCTGGATAGGCTCTTCTCGACCTGGGATCCCGGCAGCCCGATGAGCGCGCTCCGGAGGGGCCATGGTGCACCCGCCGCTCGCCATCCGGAGTTCGACGAGGTGTTCGCGGTGGCCTCGGCCATGCGGGAGGCGACGGCAGGCTGGTTCGACCCGTGGGCGATGCCCGGTGGTGTCGATCCGACCGGTGTGGTGAAGGGCTGGGCAGTCGAGCGGGCGACCCGGCTCCTGGCGCACGCGGGGGTCGCCTCGGCGGTCGTCAACGGCGGGGGCGACGTCGCCACGATCGGTGTCCCGCCCGGTGGGGGGCCGTGGCGGATCGGGATCCGCCACCCGTGGCGTGCCGATGCCCTCGCCTGCGTCCTGGCGGTTCCGCGGGCGGTGGCGACTTCGGGCTCCTACGAGCGGGGCCGCCACCTCGTCGACCCCCACACCGGAGCGACGGTCGAGCGGGTGGCCTCGGCCTCGGTCGTCGGTTCGAGCCTCACCCATGCGGATGCGTGGGCGACGGCGCTCGCCGTCGGCGGGGACGAGGTGTTCGACCGCCTGACGTCGCTGCCCGGGTACGGTGCCTACGTGATCTCGCCCGAGGGCATCGAGCGATCCGGGGGCGAGCTCACCGTATGTGCCTGACGGGAAGCGTTCGTGGGGATCCACGGGCGGCTGTCACGGGGATGGCCCTGTCGTTCCTGGGCGCGTCGTGCTGCGAGCGGCAGTGGGGCATCATGGTCGCGATGCCACGGCTGCTCGCCTCCCCTGCCCGTCCGACTTGCCTACCCGGGGCCTCAGCCCCGCGTCGGGGCTGAGATGGCCGGTCCGCCGACCCCACGGTTCGGTCGTCGGCGCTACCTCCGTGGCGTGGACGACGTTTCCGGCCGGAGGGCCGGTCGCCGAGCGAAGGCCCACCAGCCCCGTATCCGTCCGCGGCGCCGCCCCACGCTGCAGAAGGTCTTCGCACCGCCGGAGACCGTGGGCTCGCGCCCCATGGTCCGCCTCAACGTGCTCGGGATCGTCGTCGCAGGACTGCTCGCCGTCATGGTGCTCCGGCTGTGGACGCTCCAGGTCATCCAGCACGATGCCCTGTCCACGACGGTGAACGCCGACACCCTGCGAACCGTGTCCGTCCCGGCACCGCGCGGCCTCATCGTCGGCCGCAACGACACCGAGCTGGCGTCGAACCAGGTCGAACAGGAGATCGTCCTCTCCCGGTCCGAGGCGGCGCTCCACCCCTCCGTCGTCGGGACGGTCGCCGCCCTGGTGGGCAAGACACCGGCCGAGATCAAGGCGGCGCTCGCCGACAGCCAGTACAGCCTGTACCAGCCGGTGCCCGTCATGGTGAACGCCCCGGTCGCGACGGTGCTCTACGTCGAAGAGCACCAATCTGAGTTCCCCGGAGTCTCCGTCGAACAGGTCACCCAGCGCTCCTACCCGCAGGCGACCTCCACGACCAGCCCGTTCACCCACGTGCTGGGGTACGTCGGTGCCATCACCGCCGCCGAGCTCGCTGCCCATCCCCACCAGGGCTATACCCAGGGAAGCGAGATCGGGACCACGGGTCTCGAACAGGAGTACCAGTCCTACCTGCGCGGCAAGCCCGGCACCGAAGCGCTCGAGGTAAACCGGCTCGGCAACGTCGTGGGAGTAGCGAAGAAGACCAAGCCGGTCCAGGGGGACACGGTCGTCACCAATCTCGACCTCGGCCTCGAGAAGGTGGCTGAGTCGGCGCTGAAGTCCGACATCTTGACCGACCGGAAGACCGTCGACCCGTTGAACGGGAAGTATCCGACGGCGAACAGCGGCGCCGTCGTCGTCATGGACGTCCAGACCGGCGCCGTGCTCGCCATGGCGTCGTACCCGACGTACGACCTCAACGAGTGGATCGGCGGTATCTCCACCGCCAACTACGCGGCAATCCAGGCAGTCGGGGCCGAGCCGAACTATGCCATCCAGGGTGTCTACACGCCGGGGTCGAGCTTCAAGCTCGCGTCGGCCACATCGGCCCTGCAGCACGGGCTGATCAGCCCGTACGTGCCCTACCACGACACCGGCACCTTCACCATCCCGGGTTGCACGGGGAACGGCTGCACGTTGCACGACGACACGCCGAGCGACGCCGGCCAGATACAGATGCCACTGGCGCTGGCCGAGTCGGACGACGACTACTTCTACAACATCGGCTACCAGTTCTGGATCAACCGGGCCACCTATGGGCTGACTCCGATCCAGAACACGGCGGCACAGTACAGCCTCGGGCAGCTTACCGGCATCGACCTCCCGGGGGAGATCGCCGGCCAGGTGGACAGCCCGCAGCTCCGGATCAAGCTCCACAAGGAGTACCCGGCGTCCTACCCCAACGCCGGGTGGTACGTGGGGGACAACCTCGAAATGGCCTTCGGCCAGGGGGAAACGCTGCTCACCCCCATCGAGATGGCCGACGCCTATGCCACGTTCGCCAACGGCGGCACCCGCTACCAGCCCCAGGTGGCTGCCGCCATCGTCACACCGTCGGGGAAGGTGGTGAAGCGGATCGCCCCGAAGGTCACGGGTCACGTTAGCCTCCCGTCGTCCATCTACACCCCCATGCTCCAGGGATTCGAGGGAGCGGTCTACAACCCGAAGGGTACCGCTTACTACACCTACCTCCAGTACGCCCACTTCACCCCGAGCCAGTTCATGATCGCCGGGAAGACGGGGACGGCCAGCGTCTCGGTCGGGGCTACGACCCAGCCCGACGCCTGGTTCGTCGGCTTCGGCCCGATCCCGAATCCCCAGTACGTCGTGGTGTGCGCCGTCGGGCACGGCGGCTACGGTGACGCCGCCGCTGCTCCGGCGGTGATGAACATCTTCAACTACCTCGTCGCGAACCCCGTGTCTTCCTCGGTCCAGCTCCCGACGGCCGCCCACCCGCCGTCGGCCACCGCCCCGAAGACCAACCCCCCGGCCAGCGGCACACCGTAGTCGGGTATGCCGCGCTGGCAGGGGATGCCGCTGGTCAGGCCGGGAACTCAGACGAAGTGCAGGATGTCTATGACGAGCAGTGCGGTGACCATGGAGCCCACCGCCGCGTAGAGCAGCGTGAACGCCCACCGCTGGCGGTGGTGGGCCAGCCAGAAGCGCCGGACCCCCTTCACGTCGAAGACCAGCGCCACCACGGCCACCGGGATGCCGATCGCAGGGCCGATGTTGCTGGCGGCCCCCACCAGGGGTAGGACGATCGGCAGTACGACGTAGCTGAGCAGGCACCGCAGCGCCGAGAGGAAGATGGACGCCCCGAAGATCCGATGCGTCTCGGACTCGTCGACCGGCGCCCGGTTCTGGGGGACGCACAGCACCTTGCAGATGAGGCGCTCCGCCGGCGTGAGATCGGGGACCTTCGCCCGTCGATGCTCCTTCGTCACGGCGGCAGCGTCATCCATCGGGATGAAGGCTAGGGGTTCGGCGTACTCCTCACCAGTCGGCCACCGCGTCGTTCCCCGCCGGAGGTGACCGGTTGCCGGGCCGGGCAGCGGAGGCACTACGATGAGGCCGACCTCGACGAGCAGGTCCCGCGCCGCCTCTCTCGGTGCTGGTGGGCGTGACGAGATCGAACGGCAGCCGCACGATGGACGACGACAGCAGTGGCGTTTCGGGCGAGCGGGCCGGGGGCGTTCTCCGCGTGACAAGAGACCGGACCGACTGGGTGTCGGCCATCCCGTTCCTCGCCTCGCATCTGGCGCCACTCGGCGCGTTGTTCGTCACGGTCACGTGGAAGGACTGGGTGCTGTGCGGCGTGCTCTACGCGGTCCGCATGTTCTTCATCACCGCCGGGTACCACCGGTACTTCTCCCACCGCAGCTACAAGATGGGGCGGACGGCCCAGTTCGTCGTGGCGGTGGGTGGTGCCTCCGCGGTCCAAAAGGGTCCGCTGTGGTGGGCGGGTCATCACCGGGTCCACCATCGTTTCACCGATGTCGACGGTGACGTCCACTCGCCCCGAGAGGGCTTCTGGTGGAGTCACGTCGGCTGGATTCTCTCCACCCGCTACAAGGCCACCGACGACTCGTCGATCAGAGACTTCGCCGCGTTCCCCGAGCTTAGGATCGTCGACCGGTTCTGGTGGGTGGCCCCCGGGCTCGTGGCGGCCGCGTGCCTGGTCTGGGGAGGCTGGGGCGGGCTGTTCATCGGGTTCTTCCTCTCCACCGTGCTCCTGTGGCACGGGACCTTCACGGTCAACTCGCTCGCCCACGTCGTGGGTCGCCGCCGCTACGCCACGCCCGACACCAGCAGGAACTCCCTGCCCATCGCCCTCATCACTGCCGGAGAAGGCTGGCACAACAACCATCACCACCTGCCGTCCTCGGCCCGCCAGGGGTTTGCCTGGTGGGAGGTCGACCCGACCTACTACGCACTCAGGGTGCTTGCCGCGACGCGAGTGGTCCGTGAATTGAAGCGGCCGCCCGACCGCCTGCTCGGGCGGGCCCGTGTGCGCGACGGAGCGTTCGACATCGGTATGTTCCGCGCCTACTGGGAGCGGGCGGCGAAGGTGACCGGACACGCGCTGGCCGACCTGACCCGGCCGCCATCGCCCGGGCGCGAGCCGCACGGTGCCGAGGACTTCCCCGAGCCCGCCGCCGTGCTGACCGCGCTCATCCGAAGGGCGATGGAGTCCGCGGACCAACTCGCCCGGGCGACGAGGCTGGCCCGGGAGACCCCCGAGGTTGCAGTGAACCACGAGGACACGCTGACGGAGGGCGCCGGGCGGTGACCGACGCCGACGGGGTGGGTGACCGGGGATCGCGGTGGATCGTCGACCTGGACGGCGTGGTGTGGCTGGCCGGAGAGGCCATCGGTGATCCCGGTGCCGCGGTAGCCGCGCTCCGCGACCGGGCAGTGGATGTCCTGTTCGTCACGAACAACTCCGCACCCACCCGGGACCAGCTCGTCCGCCGGCTGGGCCAGGTCGGCGTCGACGCCAGGGCCTCCGATCTCGTCACCTCGGCCCATGCGGCGGCGGGCCTGCTCCAGCCGGGCGACCGGGTGATGATGCTGGGTGAGAAGGGGCTCCGGGAAGCTTTGGACGAACGCGGGGTGACCGTCTCCCCTCCTGGGACCGCGCGTGTCGATGCCGTCGTGGTCGGCTGGACCCACGTCTTCGACTTCGACGTGCTGGCGACGGCAGCGGAAGCCGTCCGGGCCGGAGCTCGCCTGATCGGTACCAACGAGGACCCCGTGCACCCGACACCGAAGGGTCTTGAGCCGGGAACCGGAGCACTGCTGGCGGCGGTGGCAGCCGCCGGTCGGACGTCGCCGGTCGTCGCCGGCAAGCCCCATCCGCCCATGGTCGACCTCGTCCGTGCCCGCCTGGCGCCGGGTGGCGCCGCGCCGGTGCTCGTCGTCGGGGACCAACCGGCCACCGACGGACGGCTGGCCGAACGGCTCGGCGCCCCCTTCGCACTGGTCGACTCGGGGGTAACGAGTCCTGATACCGACGTTGTCGGGGTCGCTGTCGCCCTCCGCGCCGCTACCTTCGGAGCGCTTGTCGCCGGGCTCCCGTCCGCCCGTTGAACGTCGGTCGCTCCGGTTCGGAGCGGTGTTGCGGCGGCTCCCGCCCAGGAGAGGCCGGGTTCGCTAGACTCCCGGCATGGCCAAGAAAGATGCATGGAAGCGATACCTCGAGGCGGGTACCGCCTTCACCCAGATCACGCGGGCCCGGGCCGAGGATATGGTCCAGGACCTCGTGAAGAGCGGGGTGCTCCAGCGCAAGGAAGCCCAGGCGCGCGTAGAAGAGCTCCTGGAGCGAAGTCGGCAGGGGAGCGAGACGTTGTTGAACCTCGTTCGCGACGAAGTGACGACGCAGCTCCATGCGGTCGGCATCGCCAGTGTGGAGGATCTGGCTCGCCAGGTGGCCAGTATGCTCGGCCGCACGTCATCGGCTCCGGCGGCGAAGAAGGCTCCGGCGGCGAAGAAGGCTCCGGCGGCGAAGAAGGCTCCGGCGGCGAAGAAGGCCC
>DAHXOA010000108.1 GCA_027365145.1 Acidimicrobiaceae bacterium
GGGTCCCGGCGGCTCGAAGCAGCAGGTGTCCCGGTGTCCCGCCTCGTCGAGTACCGGGGCGAGTGACGCCCACCGCCGGTCAGCCGGTCAGCCGGTCAGCCGGTCAGCCGGTCAGCCGGTCAGCCGGTCAGCCGGTCAGCCGGTCAGCCGGTCAGCCTGCGAGTCCTAGACTCCGGGGTGGTGTCCGTCTCCGGGATGCCACCCTGGGGGGCGACGAGCCGTGGTCGCCGAGCCGAAGGAGCATCCCATGAGCCAGATCCTGCAGTTGCCGCCGTCGAAGCAATTCGACTCGCCCGCCGACGAGCGCCTCTACCGGAAGCAGCGCCTGGCTGCCGGTTTCCGGCTCTTCTCGGCCTTCGGCTTCGACGAGGGTGTCGCCGGCCACATCACGGCGCGGGATCCCGAGCGGGAGGACCACTTCTGGGTCAACCCGTTCGGGATGCATTTCGGCCACATCCGCGTCTCGGACCTCATCCTCGTGAACGCCGAGGGCGAGGTGGTCTCCGGAGACCGGCCGGTCAACCGGGCCGCCTTCGCCATCCACAGCCAGGTCCACGCGGCCCGGCCCGACGTGGTGGCGGCCGCCCACGCCCACTCGGTCCACGGGAAGGCGTTCTCGTCGCTCGGCCGCCTGCTCGACCCCATCACCCAGGACGTCTGTGCCTTCTACGAGGACCACTCGCTGTTCGACGACTACACCGGTGTGGTCGTCGACGTGGAGGAGGGGAAGCGCATCGCCCACGCACTCGGCGAACACAAGGCCGTCATCCTCCGCAACCACGGGTTGCTCACGGTGGGCCACTCCGTCGACGAGGCGGCCTGGTGGTTCATCACGATGGAGCGGTCGTGCCAGGCCCAGCTCCTGGCGTCGGCGGCCGGCACGCAGGTGCTCATCGACCCGGAGATGGCCCGTCGGACCCACGGGCAGGTGGGGTCCCACGGGGGCGGGCACTTCAGCTTCCAGCCCCTCTTCGACCGGATCGTGCGGGAGCAGCCGGACCTCCTGGACTGATCGGCGTCAGCGGGCGTCGAACGTCGGGACGAGGTGTCGGGCCGCCCGGGCTTCGTCGACTCGACCCACCGGCGTGGTGCGGGGAGCGGCGTGGAGTGCGTCGGGATCGCTCCGGGCCTGGGCGGCGATCCCTTCGAGCGCCGTGACCAGGGCGGCAAGGGTCTGGGGGCTCTCGGTCTCCGTCGGCTCGATCATGAGCGCCTCGTCGACGATCAGGGGGAAGGAGACCGTAGGGGCGTGGAACCCGGTGTCGAGCACGGCCTTGGCCACGTCCATGGCCCGCACCCCGTGCTCCCGCCGGAGATCTCGCACGGAGAGCACGACCTCGTGCATGCAGGGCCGGTCGAAGGGGACCTCGTAGGTGCCCGAGAGCCGGTGGCGGATCCAGTTGGCGTTCAACACCGCCACCTCGGCTACCTGGCGCAGGCCGTCGCTCCCGTGCAACAGGATGTAGGTGAGGGCACGGGCCAGCACGAGCGCGTTGCCGTGCCACGAGTGCATGCGGCCGATACTGTGCTCGGGAACTGCCCACCCGTAGGAAAGTTCGCCGACGAGGCCGCCGTTTCCGTCGAGACGCACCGGGCGAGGTCCGGGTAGGAAGGGGACGAGGCGTTCGGACACTGCGACCGGGCCGGCGCCGGGACCACCCCCGCCGTGCGGGGTAGCGAAAGTCTTGTGGAGGTTGAGGTGGACCACGTCGAACCCCATGTCGCCGGGACGGACCACGCCGAGGATGGCGTTGAGATTCGCGCCGTCGTAGTAGAGGAGACCGCCGACCTCGTGGACGGCGGCGGCGATCTCGGCGATATCTTCCTCGAAGAGCCCCAGGGTGTTGGGGTTCGTGAGCATGATCCCGGCCACGTCGCCGTCGAGGACGGTCCGGAGAGCCCGCATGTCCACGCACCCGCGGGAGTCGCTCGGTACGGTCACCACCTGGTAGCCCCCGAGGCTGACCGACGCAGGGTTCGTCCCGTGGGCCGAGTCGGGGATGATGACCTTGTGACGGTTCTCCCCCCGGGAACGATGCCACGCCCGCATGAGGAGGAGGCCGGTCAGCTCCCCCGCCGCTCCGGCCGCCGGCTGGAGCGTGGCGGCCGCCATGCCCGTGATCGCGCACAACGCGGCTTCGAGCTCCACGAGCACCGCCAGCCATCCCTGCGTGAGGGACGGCGGTGCGCTCGGGTGGACGGCGGTGAGCCCCGGGAGGGAGGCGACGGCATCGCACACCTTCGGGTTGTACTTCATCGTGCACGAACCCAGCGGGTAGGCGCCGAGGTCGACGGAGAACTGGCGGTGGGTCAACCGGGTCACGTGGGCGACGAGGTCCCGCTCGGACACCTCGGCCAAGGCCGGGGGCTCGGGACGCAGGTGGTCGGCGGGGACCAGGTCGGTCATCGGCGTCTCGGGGATGCCGGTGGTCCGGAACGACCATGCCGAGCGTCCCGGGGACGAGAGCTCGAAGATCGTGGGTTCGGGGGTCCCCCCGAGCAGCGGCGCACTCCCCGCCTGCCCTCCGCCCGGCTGCGACGTCCCCCTGAAGGATGACGAGGGCATCTCAGGCTACCGCCTTCGTGAAGGCGGTCACGTAGGCATCGATCTCCTGGCGGGTCCGGCGCTCGGTGGCAGTGACCAGGAGGGCATGCTCTCCCCCGTCGTAGGCCCCGGCCAGGTCGATCCCGGCCAGGAACCCGGCGTCGGCCATCCGGTCGACCACGGTGGAGGCGGGCACGGGGAGGCGGACGGCGAACTCCCGGAGGAACGGGGCACGGCTGTAGGGCGTGACCCCGTCGATGCCCACCAGGGCGTCGTGGAGGAAGTGGGTGGCGCGGGCGCACCGCCGGGCCAGCTCGGCCAGGCCTTCCGTCCCGAGCCAGGCGAGCTGGATGGCGGCGGTGATCGCCATCAAGGTCTGGTTGGTGCATACGTTGGACGTCGCCTTCTCCCGGCGGATGTCCTGCTCCCGAGTGCGCAGGGTCGTGACGTAGGCCCGGCGTCCCTCGGTGTCGACCGTCTCCCCCACGAGCCGGCCTGGGAGCCGACGGACGTGCTCCTGGCGGCAGGCGAAGAGGCCCAGGTAGGGTCCGCCGAACCCGAGTGCCGAGCCGAAGACCTGGCCCTCCCCAACGACGACGTCGGCGCCCTGTCCCCCTGGCGAGCACAGGACCCCGGTCGCCACGGGATCTGCTGCCACCACGAGCACGGCGCCCGTGGCATCGCAGAGGGCGCGGGCGCCCGGGATGTCCTCCAGGCAGCCGAGATAGTTCGGGTAGCCGACCACGACCACGCCCGGTGGGCCCGCCGTGCCCGGATCGGGCCACCGGGTGGTCCCGCCGTCGAGCCGGACGGTCACGAGATCGTGGCCGGTCCCTGTGGCACACGTGGCGACGACTTGTCGCCAGTGGGGATGGATCCCTTCGGACAGCCACACGCGGGACCGGCCCGAGGCTGCCACCCCGAGGTTTACGGCTTCGACCGTGGCGCTGGCGCCGTCGTAGAGCGACGCGTTGGCCAAGGGGAGACCGAAGAGGCGGGCGATCATCGTCTGGTACTCGAAGAGGGCCTGGAGCACGCCCTGGGCCACCTCGGCCTGGTAGGGGGTGTAGGACGTCACGAACTCCGAACGGCCGGCGAGTGCCCGCGTGACGGCCGGGATCTCATGGTCGTAGGCCCCACCACCGGCGAAGCACACGAGGCCGCGGCCGTCCCGGCCGTTACGCCCGGCCAGGGACTCCAGATGGGCGAGGACGTCGGGTTCGCTCACCCCGGCGGCCAGTTCGAGCGCCCCTTGGACGCGGATGGCCTCCGGGATGGCCGAGAAGAGCTCGTCGAGCGAGGAGAGGCTGATCGACGCCAGCATGGTGTCGATCTCGTCGTCGGTGTGGGGGATGTAGGTGGCCACGTCGGCGCGTCGTCCTTTCGTCGAGTCGGTAGCGGAGCGTCTGCTCCCTGTCCCCGCCCGGCCGTCCGGCCCGACGGTGCTCCCGGCCGGCGCCGCTGGACCCGCTGGGCCCGGTGGGTGAGCGGGTGCCGGGGACACGGCCGGGCCTGTGCGACGGGTCAGGGAAGTCAGGCGCTCGCTCGCTGCCCCCGGCGCACGAAGGGCAACCCCACCACCGTGGCCGCGATGAACCGGCCACGCAACTCGACGGCGATCGAGGCGCCTTCGGTGCAGGTCGCCGAGGTGTCGCACAGAGCGAGGGCGATCCCGTGCTCGAGCACTGGTGAGAAGTTGCCGCTGGTCACCGTGCCGACGGGTGTGCCGCCGGCGGTGACCGTCGACCCGGCTCGGGGCGGTTGGCGGCCGTCGGTGGCGAGGCCGACCAGATGGCGCCTCGGTCCCAGTTGGCGTTCGGCAAGCAGGGCGTCGCGCCCGGTGAAGACCGCTTTGTCCCAACCCACCGACCAGGCCAAGCCGGCCTGCAGCGGGGTGATCCCGGGACCGAGCTCGTGCCCGTGCAGCGGGAGGCCAGCTTCCAGGCGGAGCGTGTCCCGGGCGCCGAGGCCGGCAGGGGCCATCCCGGCGCCGAGGACCGCGTCCCAGAACGCTCCGGCGCGCTCGACGGGCACGGCGCACTCGACGCCGTCCTCGCCGGTGTACCCCGTCCCGGCGAAGCGGACGGCACTCCCCTTCCAGTCGGCCTCCCCTACCCCGAAACGAGGGACGGCGGCGCCGGCCGGGAAGACGGTGGCCAAGCGCTCCCGGGCCCGCGGCCCCTGGCAGGCGATCACGGCGCGGGTGGCCGTGGTGTCCGATCCGCCCACGGCGTCCAGGACCCGGTCGGTGTTGGCCGCGTTCGGCATGACGTCGAACCGTTCGTCGCCGAGCCACCAGACGATGAGGTCGTCGACGACCGATCCGTCGGCCTCGTCGAGCACGTGGCTGTACTGGGCTCTCGCTGGTCCGATCTTCCGAAGGTCGTTGGCGAGCGCCCGCTGCAGGCGGTCGAAGGTGCCGGGCCCGGCGACGTGCACGGTGCCCAGGTGGCTGACGTCGAAGGCCACCGCGTCGGCACGGCACGCCCGGTGCTCGGCGAGCGTGCCTGCCGGATAGGACAGCGGCATCTCCCATCCGCCGAACGGCACCATCCGCGCCCCGAGCGCCCGGTGGGCGGCGTCGAGCGGCGACTGCCGGATGCCGGCATCAGGCGCATCTGGAGCGCCGGCAGCGCCGTCGTGTGCCGGAGTCGTCATGCCGATCGAGTGGCGAGGTCCGAGAGCGATCGCCCGACGAACCCGTACTTCGCCAACAGGGCGAAGGTGTCGCGTTGGTAGAGCAGCGTCACCCGCACGTCGGGGTAGAGCTTGGCGAGGCGCCGGACCTTGGCGTTCTTCTTCGTCACGAGCCGCTGCTCCATGGTGGTCAGCTCCACGAACAGCCCGAGGTCGGGCAGCCAGAAATCCGGCCGGAAGGCGGAGGTCGGCACGCCGGCGGCGTTCCAGTGGAGGACGAACTCGACCGGCTCGTACTCCCAGGCGACGGCGTAGAAGTCGAGGATCCGGGCAAAGCGGCGTTCGGAGTCGTGGGCAAACCGGTCCGGCCCGCCCGGCGCCGACAGGACCGGTGCCGATCCGGTGCGGGTCACTGCCCCGCTGCCACCGGCGCCGTGGCCACCGGCGCCGGTGTCGCCGCTCCCGTCGCCACGGGGTTTGTCCGGGCCCGGCCAGTCCTGCCTGGTCGGTGGACGGCGCCGGCCGATGTGACGGCAGCGCTCCGAGCGGGGATCCCGACGATGGCGGCGTCGAGCTCGCGCACCACGCCGGCTAGCGGCAGGACGTTGAACACGCCCTGCCCGCCAGCAAGCAGGTCGACGACCTCCCCGTTCGAGTACGCCAGCACCGACCGGCTACCGGCCAGCACGAGCTGGGCAGAGGACACGTCTGCGTCGAGATGGTCCCGGAGGCACTGGACGGCCTGCCGGGCCTGGCCAAGCTTCAGTCCGGCGTCGAGCAGGCGTTTGATCACCTTCAGCTCCAGTACGTCACGGTAGGAGTAGCGGCGCTGGCTTCCACTCCCGCTGGCCTCGGCGATCGACGGGCGCAGGAGGCCGGTGCGGGCCCAGTAGTCGAGCTGCCGGTAGGTGATACCGACCAGTGCACACACCTGAGGACCGCGGAACCCCTCATCGGGTGCCGCCACGCCATCCACGTCTCCGGTCATGCGAGCTCCTCCACCTCCACCTGAGGGTCAACCTGGAGCTGTGCTCAAGGTTGACAGTGACGCCGAGGGTAGCACAGCGCCGTAACTACGGACCTGTGACTCGACCGCGCCCACGCCTCCCGGTCCGATGGCGAGACGGCGGAAACGTCCGGTTCGGCGTCCGTCTGGACGACGCGTCTCCCTGCAGGTGAGCCCGACGGCTCGCGCCCGACTTGGCCCGGACGGGTCGATCCGGCAAGATCGGGGGGTGACCATCATCAGGATCAACGCCATCACGGTCGACCCCGCCTCCGGGGACGAGCTGGCCCGCAGGTTTGCCGCCCGAGCCGGGGCCGTCGACGACGCCGACGGGTTCGAGGGGTTCGAGCTCCTCCGCCCGACCGACGACCGCACGACGTGGCTGGTGCTGACCCGTTGGCGTGATCAGGAGGCCTTCGACGCCTGGGTGGATTCACCGGCCTTCGCCCATGGTCACCGGGGCGCAGCCGGTGCGGGCAGCTCTCCCCACGGCACGACCGGTCCGGTGGGCGCGTCGAGCGAGCTGTGGTCCTACGAGCCGGTGGATCTTCCCCGGCCTGGCTGAGCGGGCCGGAGCGGCGCGGGCCCGGAGGTGGATCGTCTCGGCCGGATGTCGGGGAGCCGGCCCTCGGCCCTGGCCCGGGCCGTGGCCACGAGCTGGTTGCGGCCGGACACGAGGCGCAGACCGTTCATCGTGGTCCACGCCAGTGGACGCACGACAGCCATCTCCACCGGCACGGGTAGGGCGACACCCAGCATCGTGCTCGCCCAGCGGGGCATGATCCCCACCGCCGCCCGGGCCAGCACCTGGTAGCCGGGCCGGAGCCGAGGATCCTGGCGCGGAGGTGCAAGGATGAACCGAGCCGTGTCGCGTGCCTCGGGAGTGGCGCAAAGCTCGGGGCGCATCGCCGCGAAGTAGGCACGCAGGTCCGCTCTGCTCCTCGGCACCCGGCGGCCCCCGAGGCGTTCGGCGATGACCGAGACCTCCTCCAGGTAGCGGTCCTGGTCGGTTCCGAGCACCGGATGGAGGGAGTACGCCCGGTCGGCGGCGAGGAAGCAAGCCACCTCGGAGGCGTGCACCCAGGTGACGAGGTCGGGATCGCCGGCGTCGTAGGTTCTGCCGTCGGGCGCGGTGCCCCGGACCCGACGGTGGACGGTCCGGACGACGTCGAAACACCGCTCGGCGACCGGCGTGGCGCCGAACGTGGTGGCGAGCACGAACGACGACGTGCGGGACAGTCGGTCGGCCGGGCGGCGGCGGAAGTCCGAATGGTCCGAGATCCCGGCCATGGCCAGGGGGTGGAGGGTCTGGAGGAGCAGGGCGGCCACGCCGCCGATGAGCATCGACGGATCACCGTGCACCCGCCACGTGACGCTGTCGGGGCCGAAGAGCCCCGGGTCCCCCAGCGGGACGTCGTAGCGTTCCCCGGGCATCCGGGTCCCGGCCAGCGACCGAGCCACCGGGGCCAGTGCCAGGTGGCGCAGCCGGTCCACGATCCCGGTGCTCATGACGGGCGGGCCCGGGCGTGACGTTGGGCGCGGTGGTTGGCCAGCCGTTTGGCGATCAGCTCGCGGCGCTCCTTGAGCTCGCGGTAGGTGATGACGTCCACCGGCTCGGTGAAGCCGAGGGCGGCCCGGTAGCCGTCCAGGTCGATCGGGGCCGACTGCAGGTCCATGCCGATCTCCTCGGCGATCCGGTCCCCGTGGTGCTCGGCGAAGTACGTGACCACGGCGAGGATCTCTCCCAGGATGTCGACGTCGGGCGCCATGGTGGCCATGGCGCCGTTCAAGAAGAGCATGTTCTTCACCGACAGCATGAGCTCCTTCGGCAGCCGGGCTCCGTAGCCCAGGAGGGCCTTCGTGATGGCCCGGAGCTCGTCGGTCATCTCCTCGGGGCTCATCTGGGTCGGGTCGCGCGGTGGCAGGTCGAGGTGAAGGTCGTGGATGACCCCGTCGACGTCGACGTCGGACGGGAGGGCACCGAGATCCCGCAGGGCGGTGACCTGGGAGCGGACGTCGTTCGAGCTGGCGCCGGCCATGAGCTGGAGGAACGCCCTCCGGCGCCGGTGGTCCAGGCGGCCGGTGATGCCGAAGTCGAGCAGGGCGACACTGCCGTCCCGACGGACCAGCAGGTTGCCCCCGTGGAGGTCGCCGTGGAAGACCCCGTGGAGGAAGGCGCCCTCCAGGAAGCCGATGAGCCCGGCGCGCAGCACGGCCGCCGTGTCGATACCGGCTTCCTGCATCCCTGCCACGTCGCCC
>DAHXOA010000161.1 GCA_027365145.1 Acidimicrobiaceae bacterium
AACCGCCGGTCCTCAGGTCACCGGCTGCTCGTACACCACTGGTTGGGACTCAACTGATGCACAGGCGACGATGTGTGGCGCGGATGCAGCAGACAGGTGCCGGATGCGCCTAGGGTGTTGGGGTCGGCGGCCCAAGCACGCGGGACGATCGATGTTGGGTTTCACAATGGATCCCCGCTTCAAGGTGCGTGATTTTCAAGGAGTGACAGTTATGGCAGTAGGTGCAGTCAAGTGGTTCAACGCCGAGAAGGGCTTCGGGTTCATCACGCCCGACGGCGGCGGGGATGACCTCTTCGTTCATCAGTCCGAGATCCAGATGGAGGGCTTCCGCGACCTTGCGGAGGGCCAGCGTGTGGAGTTCGAGACCAAGCAGGGCCAGAAGGGCCTGCAGGCAAGCCAGGTCCGCAAGATCTGACACCGGTCGCCCCGACCGGTTCCGGCACGTTCCGTCCTTCGGATGGCGCATGCCGGGATCGGGCCGGGCACCGATGCTTGAAGGTGGCGCTGTCTCGGGAGACCGGGCAGCGCCACTTCTCGTTCTCCGGAGCGTTCCCGGCAACGTCCCGGAGTGCACAGACCCCGGCGGGTGTCACAGCGGGTACCCAGCGGGCACACAGGCAACGGCCATGACCGTCGGCCATGCTGGTCGGGTGGAGCGTTCGATCGTGGGAGCCGGTGGCCGGTCACGCGTGCTGGTGGTGGACGACGAACCGTCGATCGTCGACGCAGTGGCCACCGCACTGCGCTACGAGGGGTTCGAGGTGGCCGAGGCCTCCACCGGCGGCGCCGCGCTGCGCTCGGTGCGGCGATGCCCCCCCGATCTGGTGGTCCTCGACGTGATGCTGCCCGATCTCGACGGTCTGGAGGTCACCCGCCGGCTCCGGGTCGAGGGGATCCGGGTCCCGGTGCTCTTTCTCACCGCGCGTGACGCGCTGGAGGACAAGCTGGCCGGGCTCACCGTCGGCGGGGACGACTACGTCACCAAGCCGTTCGCGCTGGCCGAGGTGATCGCCCGGGTACACGTGATCCTGCGGCGGGCGGGCACGGCCGGGACAGAGGACGGCGTACTCCGATTCGCCGACGTCGAGCTCGACGAGGGCGCTCACGAGGTGCGAAGGGCGGGCGCTCTGGTCGAGTTGACCGCCACCGAGTTCAACCTGCTGCGGTACTTCATGGAGAATCCCCGCCAAGTCGTGTCGAAGGCGCAGATCCTCGACCAGGTGTGGCCCTACGACTTCGACGGCGACGTCAACGTGGTCGAGACCTATGTCAGCTACCTGCGCCGCAAGCTCGAGCGCCACGGCCCACCGCTCATCCGGACCATCCGGCTGGTGGGCTATGCGTTGCGCGATCCTGAGGCGGAGTGAGCGGTTGTCCCTACGCCTGCGGCTGCTGATCGCTGCGGGGGCCGTGGCCTTGATCGCCCTGGTGGTGGCCGACCTGGTCACCTATGCCTCGCTACGCACCTTTCTCTACCAACAGCTCGACAGGAGCTTGGGATCCACCCTCGCCTCCACCGGGTCCGGGCCGCTGGCTCCCGCTCCCCGTCCGAGCCTCCCTTCGGTGGCTCCTGGCGGTCGAGCCGGTGGGTTCGCCGGGCCCCGGGGGCCCTCGTCGGCCGGAGGCGCGTTCGTCGAGGTGCGAGACCGTGCCGGCGCGCTGCTCGTCGAGCACCCGGCGCACAGCCAGGGGGGAGCAGTGTTGCCTCCACCGGCGTTGCCCTCCCCGCTTCCCTCGACGGCCGGAGGCCCGGCGTTCTTCACCTCCGCTTCGACGGTGCGAGGCGGCCCGCCGTTCCGGATCGGGGTGGGTCCGGGCCCGGCTGGATCCACCGTCATCGTCGGGTTGCCGAGCAGCGGCATCGTCGCAACGCTCCGGCGCCTCTTCGTCGTCGAGTTGCTGGTCACGGGAGCGGCACTCGCGGTCGCCCTGGCGATCGGATGGTGGCTGGTCCGGGTGGCGCTCCGCCCCCTGATCGCCATGGAGTCGACGGCCGGCGTCATCGCCGGTGGCCGGTTGGATGCCCGGGTGCCCAGCCCAGGCGAGCGGACCGAGATCGGTCGGCTGGCGGGAGCACTCAATGCCATGCTGTCGCGCATCGAGGAGGCGTTCGCCGAGCGCGACGCCACCGAGCTGGAGCTCCGGGCCTCGGAGGAGCGGATGCGGAGGTTCGTGGCCGACGCCTCGCACGAGCTTCGGACGCCGCTCGCTGCGGTCTCCGCCTATGCCGAGCTGTTCTCGCTCGGCGCCAACGTGCGGCCCGAAGACCTGGATCGGGTGATGCGGGGTATCCAGGGGGAGAGCGCCCGCATGGGACGCCTGGTGGAGGATCTGCTGCTGCTGGCCCGCCTGGACGAGGGACGACCGTTCGCCCGCCAGCCGGTGGAGCTGGTCGGACTGGTCGATGAGGCAGTGGAGGCGTCCCGCATGATGGGACCGGCGTGGCCGATCGCGGTCGCCTCCGACCGACCCGTGGAGATTCTGGGAGACCGTGAGCGCTTGCGACAGGTGCTCGACAACCTGCTCGGGAACGTCCGCAGTCACACCCCGGCGGGCACCCGCACGCTCGTCAGCGTCCTCGAGGACGACGGCCACGCAGTGATCGAGGTGCACGACGAGGGAGGTGGGCTGGCGGACGACGACGCCGCCCGGGTCTTCGACCGGTTCTACCGGGCGGATACCTCGCGCAGCCGAGCGACCGGAGGGACGGGCCTCGGCCTTCCCATCGTGGCGGCGATCGCCCATGTCCACGGCGGCGGGGTGGTCCTCCACACCGAGCTCGGGCGGGGGGCGACGTTCAGGGTGTGGCTGCCGACGGACCCGGCCGCCGAGCCGCTCTGACCCGTCCCGTGGTGCGCAACGAGACGACGACGGCGGCGGCGAGGACGGCCAAGGCGATCGCCTCGACGATCAACGACGTGGTCGCATACGGAGCGCTGTAGCTGTCCTGGAAGCCGAACAGCCCGACCTGGACGGAGACGATCAGTCCGGCCATGGTCCCGATGGCGAAGAGGGCGCCCGCCAGCGCCGCCATCGGACGGCGGGTGGCGGCGATGATGACGGCGAGGATCGCCGCAGCGATGCCTTGGACCAGGAAGAGCGGCCCGATGATATGGATATGCCGGTAGCCGGTGGCCCACAGGTGGACATGGACGGCGGCGGAGCCGGCCAGCAACAGCGCGCCCGCGACGCAGAGGACGCTGACCACCGTCCCCGGCGGCCCGGTCTTCCACAACCGTCGCCAGACCGGCGCGGACGACCGCTCGGTGGTGCTGCCGGCACGATCGTACTGTTGGGTCATACCTGCTCTTCGAAGCTGCCCGGACACACGGATGGCCCGGAGCGTCTGCTCCGGGCCATCCGTGGGGTGTCGTCCGCCAGACCCGTCGAGGTGACGGGACTGAGGTGGCGGGACTAGAGCCCGCAGGCGAACCTCGAGCTCCAGGGCTGCCAGCCGTACTGGTTGTACAGCCGCAGTGCCAGGGCGTCCTGGACGGCGGCGGGGGCCTGGTAGGGCCATCCGCTGTAGCCGTACGAGGCCCAGGTGACCGGCACGATCCCATAGGCGCCCGAGGGTGCGGATGGATCGTTGTAGCGGTCACTGGACTCGTGGATCCGGATGCACTGCCAGTCGGCGGTGGCCGTGCTGGTCGCATCCGTCACCGGTACGGGTGCCGGTGCCGGAGCCGGAGCCGGAGCTGCAACCGGAGCCGGCTTGGTGCCACTGGCCGCGAGCTGCTCGGCCACCAGTGACAGGGACTGCCCCAGTCCGGTGATGGTGCTCTCGGTTCGCCGGCCGGTGATCCGGCCGGATGCGATCGCATGGAATGCGACCAGCTGTCCGGCCTGCTCGGAGGTCGAGCCACGCAGCAGCGTGGTGCTGGACGGTTTCTGACGTGGAGCCGTAGCGCCCGACTGCGATGGGGCAGGACGCGCGACGGAAACGGTACTGATGGTGACAATCAAAGCGACGGCGAAGACCGTCACGAGTGCAATGCGGGTCCGCATAGCACCTCCCTTCGTAGGGCGCGCGCACGCGCCTTCCTCTGCTCGGTGTCGGCGGGCTCCGGCCTTCGCATACAGTCCCCGGACGACGAGCGGGAAGGCATCGATCGTCCTGGCTTTGCGCCGTAGGGTGTGCGGCCGGTTCGGTTACGCCCGTGCGTGGTCCGTAGGTGCCCTCTCTTGTGATCGATTTCACACGCAGGTATGCGGCAGCATGCCGGTCCCTACGTGGTGGCGCTTTGGCCGTACGGGATCTCCGTCGGTCTCAGGTCGCAGCCGCAGGGAGACCTGGTCGGCGTGATCCGTCGCTCAGGTGGCCGGATCGTGCAGCACTGAGAATGCGCTGGCAACAGTATAGAGGTTGGGTGCCCCGGAGCGGTGTCATTCGGGATCAACGGTGCCGATGGGGGGCCTTTCCCCTGGTGAACGGGGAGATCGGCGATGGGTGACCGTCACCGGGTGCTCGCCGTCTCGGGCCGATCGTCGTCGGATGTGCCTTTGCGCCAGGCCGGCACCAGCGGTCCGAACGTGCCGGCCCGCACGCAGCCGGTCCACACGCCGGCGCCGTAGGCCAGGTCGTCGGCGACCGAAGCGACCAGCCAGCGGAGTGGGTCGAGCCCTGGTCGACGCCGCCACCAGTCGACCGTAGGGGCGAGGCAGAGGAGCAGGACCGCGACGTGGCGATACGACGGGCGGCCCGACCGCGTGCGTCGCGCGGCACGGGCGGCGCCCCGCCCGTGACGAAAGGGCAGTGTGGCGGCCAGTACCAAGGGTCCGGCGGTCACGGTGGCCGCCCGGCTCAGCCCGACCGCGGTCCCGACCCCGCCGTCGACCGCCCACCGCAGGGCGACGGGAGTCGGCACTCCGAACGGCCGTACCTTCCGGCCGAGCAGGGCGCCCCACAGCCCGGCGACCGCAACCGAGGCACCGAGGTGCCCAGTGAGGGCGAGGACCGCGACCACGCTGGGCCAGGTCCGCAGCTCGACGATGGGGAGCGATCCCGGGTGACGAGCGGCCAGCGGTCCGGCTGAGGTTCCGTAGCGGAACCGGCGGGCGAGGAGCCGACACCATCGCTCCGGTTCGTGGTGAGAGAAGGTGACCGATGGCGTGTACCGGACCTGCCAGCCCGCTGCCACCAGGCGCCACACCAAGTCGACATCTTCGCCGTAGCGCAATGCCGGGTCGAAGGACGCCGCCAGGTCGTCGAGCGCCTGGCGGCGCACGATCAGGGCGGCGGTGGGCACGTACGGCACCGGCCGACCCACGCCGACCTCGCCGGGATCGGGCCCCAGGTCGAGGGACGACCGGGCGGCGAGGTAGCGAGCGATCGTGCTCGAACGCCGGCGGCCGGAGGTCGCTGCCGGGCGTACCCGTGGGGCCACCGCACCGACGTCGGGGTCGTCGAAGTACGCCAGGAGTGTCGCCAACCATCGGGACGGGGCGGCGCAGTCGCTGTCGACGAACGCCAGGAACGGGGAGGTGGTGGCGGCGATGGCCTGGTTGCGGGCCGCTCCCGGGCCGCCGTTCTCGGTCCGTACCAGCAGTCGGGCACCATGGCGCCTGCACACGGCTGCGACCGGGTCCGGGTCGTCGGAAGCATCGTCCACCACCACGACGGGCCCGGTGTCACCGAGGGAGGCGAGGCACCGTTCGAGCAGCTCGGGTCGATCCCGCGCCGGAACGACGACGGTCACCTCGTCGGGTCGCGGACCGCTCCCGGCCCCGTGCGGCGGGAGGGGATGGGCCATGCCGGCCCGGACCAGGCGCCGACCCAGCTCGCCACCGTCGTGGGAGGTGACTCCTTTCGCCACCAGGGTGGCGACCAGCTCGGCGCCGTCGCCGGTCAGCTGAAGTATCCGCCCCGGATGTCCACCGACGAGCACCCTCCCCCCGCGGAAGCGCCGGACCGTCCGGTCGAGCACCAGGCGATGGCCGGGGGGAAGCAGGCTCACAACGAGAGGCCACCGTCGACCGGGACCACCGCGCCGGTGATCGCCGAGGAGTCGGGCCCGGCCAGCCACACCAGCGCCGCCGCCACCTCGTCGGGTGCGAGGAGCCGCTCCAGCGGTTGCTGGGACGCAAAGTCGGCCGCGCTGTCGAGGCGGTAGAGCCGGGCACTTTCAGCGAGCATGGCCGTGTCGGTCGAGCCCGGAGAGACACCGATCGCGGTGACGCCGGTGCCGTGGAGGTCCATGGCCAGTCCCCGCACCAGCCCGGCCACCCCGGCCTTCGCCGCTCCGTAGGCGGCCAGTCCGGGCAACCCGCGGGTCGCGGCGGCGGACGCCACCGCCAGGAACCGGCCCTGGCGGGGCACCGGTCGCCGGAGCAGCGCGGGAATCCCGACGCGAGCAGCCACCAGGGGACCGCCGAGGTCGACGTCGAGGACCGCGTCGATCTCGGCGGCAGGCATCTCCCACATGGGGGCACCTCCGGCGATCACCCCGGCCACGGCGATCACCGCGTCGAGGCCGCCGAAGAGGTGCTCCGCTCTGGCCACCGCAGCCGCCATGCCGACCGGATCGGTGGCGTCCGCCGGGTGGGCCACCACGGAACGTCGCTCGCTGGGGGTGGTGCCGGGGGCGTCCGCTCCACACGAGCGGACCACCGCGTCGAGCTCCTCGGGTGTCCCCATCGGGTAGGGGAGGCGGGGATCATCGGACACCCGGTCGACCGCGACCACCGACCAGCCCGCCGCGGCCAGGGCGCGCACGGTGGCCGCCCCGATCCCGCGGGCGGCGCCGGTGACCAGCGCCACCCTGGTCACGACCCTGCCTCCGACCGACGGGGATCGGTGGATGCGCCAGGAGCCGGGACAGGGAAGGCGTGTCGCACGAACGACACCAGCTCGCCGACCGCCTGGTGGAGCAGGTTCCGCCCGTCGTCAGGACGGGCGTCCCGGGGGTCACCCAGCACGCCGTTGGGGCTGAGGGACCGTAGCCGACCCTGGCGGAGGTCGGCCAGGATCTCGATCAGGGGCCGGGTGTCGCCGGCCGCGGCCGCGTCGAGCCGGACCCGGTCGGGGGCCACCACCAGCATCAACGAGGTCTCGGTGTGGCCCGCGTGCGCATCGCCCTCCCACGTCGGGCTCCATCCCTGGACGGAACGCTGCTCGGAGCGCAACCGCTCCACTGCCCGCTGCAGCGCGCCGGCGTTCCCGCCGTGGGTAGAGATGAAGCAGAGCCCGGGGAACGTCTGGCCCGCGGACCGCCCCAGCTCGACCAGCAGTTCCTCTGTGGCGGCGTTGCCGATGGAGAGGGTGCCGGGGAACGCCTGGTGCTCGCCGCTGGCACCGTAGGGAACCGCGGGCGCCACGATCGCATGGGGAAGGCGCCGGGCCGCCAGGGCGGCCACCGCGCACGCCAGATCGGTATCGGTGCTCAACGGCAGGTGGGGACCGTGCTGTTCGGTGGAACCGACCGGCACCAGCAGCACCCGGCCGCCGCCATCGGGCGCGGCTCGGCTCCCACCGCCGCCATCGGGTGCGGCTCGGTCCCCACCGTCGAGATCGGTCCAGGTCATGTCGCCGAGCCGGTTCACCGTGTTCCCTCCGGTTCGGTTTCCCCGGTGGCGCCGGGGGGACGGTCGAGGTAGCCGTGCCGGACCAGGAATTCGATCAGCGCATCGGCAGCACCGGGCGCACCGATCGGCCCCACGACGGTGGGGGGGTCGTGTGCTTGGAGCGCGCCGGTCAGGTCGAGCAGGCGCAGGCGGGGGTCCGGATCGGTCGGTGGGGGGATCACCCTGGTGGGGGGTCGGAACGGGGAGATCGGGCCGGTGATCCGGATCCGGTCTCCCGCTGGCGGGTGCGGGCCGGAGAGCGTGT
>DAHXOA010000009.1 GCA_027365145.1 Acidimicrobiaceae bacterium
CCGGGAACGACGGGGGCGACGGGGTGAGCGAGCCGGTGGCAACCGACACCGCACCACTGGAGGGCGAGCAGGTGCTCCTCGACGAGAACGCGCTGGCCGAAGGGCACGACTACTTCGCCCTCGGCAACCTGGTCGTGAGCCCGGACCACCGCTGGCTGGCGTACTCGACCGACACCTCCGGCGGGGAGCGCTACACCATGCGGTTCCGGGAGCTCGCCACCGGGACCGAGTCGGGCGAGTCGCTGACCGACACGTCCTATGGCATGGCATGGGCCGACGACAACGCCACCGTGTTCTTCGTCCGGGTGGACGAAGCGATGCGTCCCTACCAGCTCTGGCGGCACCGGGTGGGAACCGACCCGTCGGACGACGTCCTCGTGGTGGAGGAACCCGACGAGCGGTTCTACCTGGGTGTCGGCCGTACCCGGGACGAGCGCTTCATCGTCTGTGCGCTGGACTCGAAGATCACCTCCGAGGTGCTCGTGCTCCCGAGCACGGAACCGGACGGCGTCTTCACCGTGGTCGAGCCGCGCCGGCACGGGGTGGAGTACAGCGTCGACCACGACCGGGGAGATCCGGAGGCCGGACGGCCGGGTCGGTGGCTCATCGTCACCAACGACGGGGCCGAGGACTTCCGGATGATGGAGGCCCCCGAAGGAGCACCGGGCCGGGCCAACTGGCGTGAGGTCATCCCTCACCGCCCCGGGACCAGGCTCGACGGCGTCGATCCGTTCGCCACCCACCTGGTGGTCTACGAGCGGATCGACGGCGAGACCGGGATACGTGTGGTCGATGCCGCCACCGGGGCCTCCACACCCATCGAGCAAGCCGAGCACCCGTCCACGGTCTGGGCGGGCGCCAACCCCGAGTACGACTCAGGAGTCCTCCGTTACGAGTACACGTCCCTGGTGACGCCCCGGACGGTCATCGACTACGAGGTGGCGACGGGCATCCCGACCGTGCGCAAGCGACAGCCGGTGCTCGGTGACTTCGACGCCGAGCGCTACCGGACCGGGCGGCTGTGGGCCGAGAGCGGCGACGGCACCCGCGTCCCCCTCTCGGTGGTGTACCGACCTGACCGCCTCGACCCCGACGTGCTCGACCGGCTGGAGTCCCCCGAGGCACCCCCGCCGGCGGGCGGTGCTCCCGGGGCCGCCCCCTGCGTCCTCTACGGCTACGGGTCCTACGAGGCGTCGATCGACCCATCGTTCTCCTCGCTCCGGCTCAGCCTGCTCGACCGGGGCATCGTCTTCGCCATCGCCCACGTACGGGGTGGAGGCGAGATGGGGCGGCGCTGGTACGAGGACGGGAAGCTCCTGGCCAAGGCGAACACCTTCACCGACTTCGTAGCAGCCGCTCGGATGCTCGTCGACCGCGGGGTCACCGCGCCCGGTCGCCTGGCCGCCCGCGGCGGAAGCGCCGGGGGCCTGCTGATGGGAGCGGTTGCCAACCTCGCGCCCGAGCTGTTCGCCGCCATCGTGGCGGAGGTACCGTTCGTCGACTGTCTCACCACCATCCTCGACGACTCGCTGCCCCTCACCGTGATGGAGTGGGAGGAGTGGGGGAACCCGGTCACCGATCCCGACATCTACGAGACGATGCGCGCGTACTCACCCTACGACAACGTGAGAGCGGTTGGGCCCGACGGCCAGCCCATCCGCTACCCGCGGATCCTGGCAACCGCCGGCCTCTCCGATCCCCGGGTCGGGTTCTGGGAACCGACGAAGTGGGTGGCGAAGCTCCGGGCAGCCAATCCGGAGAACTGCGTGCTCCTGAAGACCGAGATGGGGGCCGGACACGGCGGTCCCTCTGGTCGGTACGAGGCATGGCGCGACGAGGCGTTCGTCTACGCGTTCCTCCTGGACGCCCTGGGCCTGGCCTGACGACCCGACGGCGGCGCTGACAGGGGCACAGCCCTGAGCGCGCCCAACAGGTCAGCCGGCACCGCGCTGGTCCTGAATCCTTACGAAGACGAGGCCGGCCCCGGCTCGAAGGTGGCGACGAAGGGGGCCTGGTACGGGGTCGGCAGGACGACAGCCTCCCCGTTCATCGACAGTGTCGCCGCCGTCGATCCGATCTCCACCGTCATGGGTCCCGTGGCCGGGAGTACCTGAGTCTGGCCCGCTTCCATCGTCCCGGTCCACACCGTCGAGCCGGTCGAGGTCGCCTTGGCGTCGACCCAGCACGGTCCGGTTGCCGCCAGGGTCACCTGGTAGGCGCCGGCCGGCGCCGGATAGATCGCCGCCGTCGAGCTCGACGTCGTCGCCACCAGCTGGGTCGGCGCCGCCGTCGCCGGGTGTGCGCGCTTCTTGTGCCCGGAACCGGTCTGGTGCGACCGCGCCGGGGTCACCCGGGTAGTGGAGGCCGGGTGACGCGGGGCCGTCGACCCACCCACCGAAGCCGACCGCCGGGCGGCGGTGGCCGAGGTGTGGTGTCGTGACCCGTCGAACGCCACCGCGGCCGCCACCAAGGCCACCACGACGACGGCGGTGACGGCGATGCCGCTCCAGCGGCGAGAACGGTGGTCCATCGAGGCCATCGCGACCCGGCGGGCTCGATCGGAACGGAACCGAGGGGCTACGACGTCGTCCCCGCCCACCAGCACATCGCCGACGGGAGCGGCGTCGTCGAACACGAGCGGGAGCTCCTTCGTGCCCGGACGCGGGCTGTCCTCCCGTTCGTCTGGAGCCGCGCTTTGCCAGCCCGGGAGATCAGGCTCGGCTGCGCCACCCTCCCGGCGAACAGGGCCGTCGGAGACATCCGGAGCCTCTCTACGGGTGGCGCCGCCCGGCCCCGACCGATCGCCGTACGGGCTGGGATCCCTGGAAGCTCCCCCCGAGCCGCCCGGTATCGTCTGGCCCGGGGCGGCATTGCCCATGGCCAGGTGCTCGATCGTGCCCAGAGTACGGTGATAGCTCTGCACCGAGCCCACCTCGTCTTCGGGACGCCAGGCGATCCTCGCCACGACGACACCGACAACCACGACCGCGACGACTACCAGGACTACGACCATCGCCCCCATTCAACCTGACCTGGCGGCCCGATGGGAACCGGGGGGTGGCTCACCGTCGCCACCAGCACGGTCGCGCACCCGACGGGCAGCACCGGGCGCGGTCAGGTGCGGAGCCCGATGCGCGGGCGGAACGCCGGGCCGAGGTCGGCGCGGCGGGGGTTGGCCCGGTCCCGGGCCGACAGCACCGGATCGGTCAGTCCCCAATCGGCGCCGATCTCGGGGTCGTCCCACGCCACGCCCAGCTCGTCTTGCGGGTTGTAGTACCCATCGACCAGGTACCACAGCGTGAGGTCCGTCAGGGAGGCGAAGCCATGTGCCACACCCGGGGGGATGAACAGCCCCCGGTCGTGCTCACCGTCGAGGTCGAGCATCAGCGTCGCCCCCTCGGTGGAAGCGCCCTCACGCAGGTCGTGGAGGACCACCCGCGCCGTCCCCCGGAGTACGTACCAGTAGTCGGCCTGATGGAGGTGGTAGTGGAGACCGACAACGGCTCCCGCCTCCTTCTCCGACCGATTGGCCTGGGTCATCTCCCTCCCGAGGGGGAACCAGCTCCGCCGGTAGGTCTCGACGAACCGGCCACGGGCATCCCCGTGCCGGTCGGGCTCGACCACGATGACATCGGTGATGACCTCCGACGGCTGGATGTTGGGCATGGTGACGGCTTCTCTCTTTCGTGTCTGTGTCGTGATCGTTCCCAGGTCCCCCGGGCTACGGTGTGGATCGCTCGCCCGGGTCGACTCGGCTGGGGATGGCGGAGCGGACCTCAGCCGGTCACCCCGCCGGGCGATGGCCGGTCCCGGGTCGGCGTGAGGCAGGCAGCGGGGTACCCGCCCGGGTCGGCGTCCCGCCCGGAGGCCGGGGCGATCGACGCGAACGCCGCATTGTAGAAGAGCAGGGGCTCACCTTCCCCCACCCCCAGGTCGAGCACCTCCCCGATCACCAGCTCGTGGTCCCCGGCATCGTGGATCGCGACGAGCCGGCAGTCCACCCAGGCCAGGCACCCCTCGATGACCGGACTCCCTCCGACCGGCGCCGCACGCCAGGTCACCCCGGCGAACTTCTCCCCCCCCGACCGGGCGAACCGGCGGGACAGGTGCTCCTGTCGAGCGGTGAGCACGTTCACGCAGAACGCACCGGCCCGAGCGATCCGGGGCCAGCTCGCCGACGTCTTCGCCGGGGCCAGTCCGACGAGCGGCGGGTCCAGCGAGAGCGACACGAAGCTCTGGCACGTGAACCCGACCGGATCGCCATCCTCGACAGCGGCGACCACGGTGACTCCGGTGGCGAACCTCCCCATCGCCTCCTTGAACTGCGCCACGGCCACCACCGCTCAGAGCCACCCGTCGGGCAGGACCAGAAGGCCGCCGGCCGCCTCGGGAGCCAGACGCTGCATGCATCCCCGGTGGTACCGGCTGGCGTCACCCGAGCACGGGCGCGAACCCCGGACGCCGAAGAAGCAGACCATCACCGGAGGGAGGCTAGCCCGGGCACCACCAGCCGAACCCGCCGACGGCGACCGGGCTAGCGTGACCCCGGTGAGGCACGAGACGGTCACGGCCAACGGGATGGAGTTCGCCTGCCTGTCCGAGGGCCCACCGTCGGGGCCGCTCGCGCTCTGCCTGCACGGCTTTCCCGACACGGCGCACACGTGGCGACATCTCCTCCCCCGACTGGCCGAAGTCGGGTACCGGGCGGTAGCGCCGTTCATGCGGGGCTACGCTCCCACCGCCATCCCCGGCGATGGCCGGTACGACGTGGGAACGCTCGCACGGGATGCCGAGGCGCTCCATGACGCGCTGGGCGGCGACGGCGACGCCGTGCTCCTCGGCCACGACTGGGGAGCGCTCGCCGCCTACGGGGCCGCCGCCCACCAGCCCGATCGGTGGCGCCGGCTCGTGACGTCAGCCGTCGCACCTCCGGCGTCGATGGCGGCGGGGCTCCTCACCTACGACCAGCTCAGGCGGAGCTGGTACCTCTACTTCTTCCAGAGCCCGCTGGCCGAGCACGCCGTCGGCCTCGCCGACCATGCCTTCATCGACCGCCTCTGGGCCGACTGGTCCCCCGGCTACGACGGCGCAGAGGAGACCGCCCGCGTGAAAGCGTCCATCGGCGATCCCGACCACCTCCGCGCCGCCCTCGGCTACTACCGGGCACTGTTCGCCGGGCCTCCAGATGACCCGGATGCCGCCGCCGCCCTCGTCGCCTCGTCGACGGTCCCTCCCCAGCCGGCCCTCTACCTGCACGGCAGGGCCGACGGGTGCATGGGGATCGATGCCATGGGACCGGTCACCGACTTCCTGGCGCCGGGCTCCAAGATGGTGGTCGTCGACGGCGCCGGGCACTTCGCCCACCTGGAGCAGCCCGACCGCGTGGGTGATGCCGTCGTCACCTTCCTCGGAGCCTGACGGCCCCCTCCCCGCCTCATCGCGTAGAGCCGGAATAGCCGGTCCCGGGCCGATCGGTCGCGCCGGCGGTCGTAGCCGCGGAGTCAGGGCAGTTCGTAGCGGGCGGACCCGCGGAGTCAGGGCAGTTCGTAGCGGTCGCCCCGCCGGACAACGAGCCCGTCTCGGACGAGACCGGCAACGATCCGCTCACGGCGCTCGTGGTCGTCGCCCCAGCCGAGAATACCGGCCACCGCTCCGGCCGATACCGTTCCGGTGCGCAGCGCCCGTACCAGCCGACCCCGCCCTTCTCGGTCCGACCCGGAGAACCGCGACTGCACTCCGGTTACCCCGGCAGAGTCCCGTGCCGGATCGGGATCACCGTCGCTCTGGCGCCGCCACCGGCACCGTCGCCGGAGGGGACATGTCCCGCACCGGGGCGCCCGAGACGTACAGGTGAGCGCCCCCAGGTCCAACAGCCGTTGGCCGAACTCCCACGCCTTCCCGGGTGGGACCAAAGCGTCCACCACGGCCTGCGCCTCCCGGGGTGCCAACGTCCTTCCGGCGACGGCACGGGCCAGCACCCGGCCGGCGTTGGTGTCGACCACGCCCACGTCGAGCCCGAAGGCGAACGCCGCCACTGCACGCGCCGTGTACGGGCCCACCCCGGGGAGCGCCAACAGCGCCTCCACGTTGCCCGGCACCTGTCCTCCGAAGTCATCCACCACCGTCCGAGCCGCCCCGTGGAGGGAACGGGCCCGCCGGTTGTACCCCAGGCCGGCCCACGCACGGAGCACGTCGCCCAAGGGCGCGGCGGCGCACGCCGCGGGCGTCGGGAACCGGTCCAGGAACCGGTGGTACGGGCCGATGACCCGCGACAGCTGGGTCTGCTGGGCCATCATCTCGCTCACCAGGACCGCCCAGGGGTCCCGGGTCAGACGCCACGGCAGCGCAGCGCGGTCGGGCGCCATGTCGGTACGGACGATCTGCTCCCCCAGCGCCGCCAACCGCGCCCGCCCGCCGACCTCGGCGATCAGTGCGCGCCCGGGCTCAGGCCCAGACGTCTTCGCCATAGGGCCGCCGCCGCTCCGGCAGCGCCGCCCGCTTCCAGACCATGACCTTCCGGCGGAAGAAGCAGACCTCGTCGCCGTTCTGGTTGAATGCTTTCGTCTCGACCGTGACGATCCCCCGGTCGTCCCGGGACTTCGAGGCAACCTTGTCGATGACCTTCGTCTCGGCATAGATCGTGTCGCCGTGGAAGGTGGGGAACCGGTGGACCAGAGACTCCACCTCGAGGTTGGCGATGGCGGCACCGCTGACGTCGGGCACGCTCATGCCCAGAGCCAGCGAGTAGACCAGGTTGCCCACCACCACGTTTCGCCCCTGGACGGTCTCGTGCTCGGCGAACCACTCGTTCGTGTGGAGCGGGTGGTGGTTCATCGTGATCATGCAGAACAGGTGGTCGTCGTACTCGGTGATGGTCTTGCCCGGCCAGTGACGGTAGACGTCACCCGGCTCGAAGTCCTCGAAGGCACGTCCGAAGGGTCGATCGTAGATGGTCATGCAGGTGGTGTAGTACGGCAGGGGGCGGGCCGTCCAACGCGAGCCCGGGGGCGGGCCGTCCAACGCGAGCCCGGGGGCGGGCCGTCCAAC
>DAHXOA010000011.1 GCA_027365145.1 Acidimicrobiaceae bacterium
GCCGTGGCCCTCCATGCCCGCACGGCCGAACAGCACTACAGCGGCCACGCCGACTGGGCCGCCATCGGTGAGCTGAAGGACGCCGTCGGCCAGGTGGCTGCCATCCCTGTGCTCGGCAACGGCGACATCTGGGAGGCCGCCGACGCTCTGGCTATGACTCGTTCCACCGGATGCGACGGAGTGGTCGTGGGTCGCGGATGCCTGGGTCGGCCCTGGCTGTTCCGCGACCTGGCCGACGCCTGGGCCCGACGACCTGTGCAGGCGCCGCCCCGGTTGGGCGACGTGATCGCGGTCATGGGCGCGCACGCCCGGATGCTCGCCGAGCTCCTCGGCGAGCCACTCGGCGTGCGCCAGTTCCGGAAGCACACCTCGTGGTACCTGACCGGCTATCCGGTGGGGGGTGCAGTCCGGCGGGCACTGGGCCTGGTGGACGACCTGGCCGGCCTCGGAGAGGTCCTGGGCCGGCTCGATCCCGCACTCCGCCTTCCCCCGGAAGCAGTTCGGACGCCGCGGGGCCACACCGGGGGGCCGCGGGCGGTCCAGCTGCCACCCGGCTGGCTGGACCGCCCGGACGATCCGACCCCACCAGACGGGGGGGACGATCTCGTCTCCGGCGGGTAGCCCGTGGCGGGCAGTTCCCCAGCAGAGAGCCGGCCGGGCATGGTGCGGAACCCAACGCACCGTGCCACTCCTTCCGTGTGGGAGACTGTCGCGGCGGCGGGTGACCGATCGGGCGGTGGCAGCCGCATCGGATCGCGGTGCCACAGGTGCCCGGGCACTCGCCCGACACGACCCCTACCCCTCGCCCCCCTGGACCTCTCATGATCGTCGGCTCCTCCCTCACCATCGAGATCGGTGACCGGACGCTGCTCCGGGATGCCTCGTTCGTCGTGGGTGCCGGGGACAAAGTCGGCCTGGTCGGCCGCAACGGCTCCGGGAAGTCAACCTTCATCTCCGTGGTCATCGGGGAGCCGGCCGGCAACGTCCGCACCAGCGGCAACGCCCGGATCCGGGGCACGTACGGCTACCTCCCCCAGGTACCCGTCCCCCAGGGACTCGGGCTGGAGGCCAACGGCTTCTCCCATGTCCTCTCCGCCCGCGGCCTCGACGTGCTCGACGACGCGCTCGGCAAGGCCCGAACCCAGATGGCAAAGGACCCGAGCAGCGAGAACATCGAGCTCTTCTCGGACCTCGAAGAGCAGTTCCGGGAGAACGGCGGCTACGAGGCCGAGTCGACCATGGCGCGGCTGGCCGACGGGCTCGGGCTCCGCCAGGAAGCCCTCCTCGACGACATCGACGGGCTGTCCGGTGGCCAGCGCAGGCGGGTCGACCTCATCAGGATCCTGTTCCAGGGTCCCGACACCATGATCCTCGACGAGCCGACCAACCACCTGGACCTCCCGGCCAAGCAGTGGCTCATGGAAGAGCTGGAGTCGTTCCCCGGGGCGATCCTGGTGGTCTCCCACGACCTGAAGCTGCTCGACCGGTCCATCACGAAGGTCCTCCATCTGGCCGACAGCACCCTCCACGAGTTCAAGGGCAGCTACTCCAGCTACCTGACCCAGTTCGAAGCCGACACCGCCCAACGGGAGCGGGCGGCCGCCCTGGAGGGAAGGGAGATCAAACGGCTCGCCACGCTGGCCGACTCCATGCGGGGGAGCACGAACCGGCGGGCCCGCATCGCCAAGTCGATCGACAAACGGGTCGACCGCCTGGAGTCGTCGCGGACCACCGTGCGCCAGCGAGAACGGACGGCGGTGTTCCGCCTCCCGAGACCAGAGCGCTCGTCGGGGATCCCGATCACCGTCGAGCAGCTCGGGGTCCGCTACGGAGCGCTCAACGCCCTCCACGCGGTGGACCTCCAGGTGACCCGGGGCGACCGTATCGTCGTCATCGGGAAGAACGGGGCGGGCAAGTCCAGCCTCCTGCGCTGCCTGGCGGGCGTCCAGGCGCCGTCTACCGGGTCGGTGACCCTTGGCAAGCACGTGACCCTGGGGTACTTCGCCCAGGAGCACGAGCAGGTGGACCCGGGCGTGACCGTCCTCGACAACATCGACGACACCGTGTTGACCACAGAGACCGAACGCCGGGCCTTGCTCGGATCGTTCGGGCTCGCCGGGAAGGTCGCCCACCAGATGCCCGCCACGCTCTCAGGAGGCGAACGGGCCAAGCTCGGTCTGGCCATGCTGGCGGCGGGCCGGGCCAACGTGCTTCTCCTCGACGAGCCTACGAACAACCTCGACCCCGGTTCGATCCGGGCGGTCGGAGCGATGCTCAGCCAGTGGGACGGCACCATCGTGGTGGTGAGCCACGACCGGTCGTTCGTGTCAGCGCTGGAGCCGACCCACTGCCTCCGCCTCCCCGACGAGGTGTTCACCCATTGGGACGAGGCGTACCTCGATCAGGTGGAGGCGAAGTAGCGATCGCGCCGACGCCGTTGGGCCCACCGGCCAGCTGGAGGCCCTCGACCAGCACCTGGGCCGCGCCGACCAGGCCGGCCGCCTCGTAGGGGACGATCACCTTCGCGTTCCTGGAAGAGGCGACGTCGCGCAGGGCTCGGAGCTGCATCACGGCCAAGGTGTTCGGATTGATCGTCGCTCCGTCCAGCGCGCCGAGCGCGGCGGCCTCACCCTCGCCTCGGAGCTTCGCCGCGATCTTCTCGCCCTCGGCCTGGAGGGTCAGCACCTGCTGCTGGGCCTCGGCCGCCAGGATGGAGGCCTGCTTCTGACCCTCCGCCTCCAGGACCGCGGCTTGCTTCCGACCCTGCGCGCTGTTGATGGCCGACTGCTGCTCACCCTCCGACTTCAAGATGGCGGCCCGCTTGTGCTGCTCCGCCTCCTTCTGCTCGGACATCGCCTGGAGAATGTTCTCCGGTGGGGTGATGTCCAGGATCTCGATCCGGTTCAGCCGGACGCCCCACTTGGCCGTGGCGTCGGTCATGTGGTCCTGCATCTTCGTGTTGATCGTCTCGCGCTCCGAGAGCGACTGGTCGAGCGTGAGCTCCCCGAAGACGGCGCGCAGCGCCGTCCTGGCCAGCTGATCGATGGCCAGCTCGTAGTCCTCGATCTCGAAGAGCGCCGTCTTCACGTCGAGCACCTGGCAGAAGATGGTGGCCGACACCCACAGGGAGACGTTGTCCTTCGTGATGACCGCCTGGCGGTCACCAGTCTTCGGGAACTCCCGCATGTCGACCTTCTCCATCCGGTCGACGAAGGGGAGGAGGACCGAGATCCCCGGCTGGCGGATGGACTTGTACTCGCCGAAGCGCTTCACCACCCCCACGCTTCCCTGCTGCACCACCTTCAGCGCCCGGCTCAGCAGGAGGCCGAGCACCCCCAACACAACGATGACGCCGATCACACCCACCGCCACCACCAAGCCGGAGATCGTCGCGTTCACGGGCACCATCCGATCCATCGTCGCAGTGGCTGAGGGCAGCTACTCGCTTCCCGTAGGGTAGACCACGAGGAGGCCTCGCTCGACGTCGGCCACCACGACGGTGGCCCCCGGTTCGATGACGGTGTCCGGGAAGAGCGCCATCGCTCCCCAGTCCTCGCCCCGGATCCGGATGCGACCGGGATGGACCGAGTCGCCTACGGCTCGCACGACCAGGGCCGTCTGCCCGATCATCCCGGGAACCCCGTTCAGCACGCCGTCCCCACCGTCGTCATGGTTCGGTCACCTGCTCCGAGCTCGCTCCCTCTGCTCCGCACCAGCACTATACGGCCTGCCCGCCTCGATGCGTCACCCGCTCCACCAGGTCGCCGATGCCCCCGGGCATCGTCACCAGGTCGATGGCGAAGCGCTCCACCAGCCACTGCCGGTTCCGCCGGTGGATGTCGTGTGCCTCGTCGAACCGGTTGAGGACGACAACCACGGGTGACCGGCCCACGACCGGGCCGAGCGCGGCGAGCGACAGCCGGATGCCGTTGATCGTCCCCAAGCCGGCGTCGGCGACAAGCACGACGAGATCGGGGCCGAGGAGCTCCACCATGCCCAGGACGTCACCGTCGCACGCCTGAGGGGAGCACACGCCACCGGCGGTCTCCACCAGGCCCACGGACACCTCATGGTCGGGCCAGTGCAACTCCGAGACGAGGTCGGCGAGGGTGAACGATGGCAGGCTCAGCGCTTCGGCTGCCATCGGAGGCGCCATCGCTCGCGGGTAGCAGCGGCGCGGCGGGCACACGTGGTCCGGGTCGGCACCCGACGCTTCGGCCAGGCGAACCGCATCGGTAGGACCACCGACATGCATCCCGTGGGCATTGACATCGTAGGACTGCGCCGGCTTCCGGGCCGCCACGAGGTGGCCGCGGCCGCGGAGCTCGGCCAACAGACCGGCGGCGACCCAGGTCTTTCCCACCTCGGTGCCTGTTCCGCACACGAGCACCAGTCGTTCAGGCCGCACCGTCAGCTCCTCCGGTCGCGAACCCCCGAACCGCACGACTACCAGCGTTGGTGGCCGCGGTGCGACCGGGGCTCCCCGCATTCCATCCCGACGCACCCGCACACGCCGACCTGTCGGCGGGCGCCAGCCCGAGCCCGTCCAGCTCGGCCGCCAACCTGTCGACCTCCTCGGGGGAGTGACCGGCCGACTGCGTGACACGCAGGCGGGACGTGCCGGGCAAGACGGTTGGGGGCCGGATCGCCGGGACCCAGAGCCCGGCGTCCATGTCCGCCGGGGTCGGCGCGGTGGTGAAGACGCAGGGGCGGGCGCGGTTCTCCAGGAGCTCGATGCAGCGCACCGGACCGGCCACGAAACCTCCGAGAGAGCCCGGGGTCTTCGTGAGCGTGCCCACGCGCAGCACGGCACCGCCGGCCATCTGGGTGAATCCATGCCACACCACGTCCCGATCCCGTGCCGCCCAGTGCGCGTCCGCGTCCATGGCCCGCAAGTCTTACCGCACCGGCGGAGGCCACGGGCACCCCGGTATGCTGCGAACATGGACCGGATCGGCGTGGTCGACACGATGTTCGCCCGCTACGACATGGGGGCCGAGGCGCTCGACGAGCTGGCGAGCTGCCCGGGGCACGGGACGTCGTTCGAGGTCGTCTACCGGACAGTCCCCGGGTTCAAAGATCTGGGTGTCGCCTGCAAGCGACTGATCGAAGCCGAGCACTGCCGCATCGTCGTGGCTCTGGGAATGCCCGGGAAGGCTCCGATCGACCAGGTGTGCGCCCACGAGGCGTCCCAGGGCATCATGCTGGCCCAGCTCCTCACCTCCACCCACATCCTGGAGGTCTTCGTCCACGAGAACGAGGAGAACGACCCCGCGGCGCTGGCTGCGGTGTGCGTCGACCGGGCTCGGAAGCACGCCAGGAACGCCTATTGGATGCTCTACGCTCCCGATGAGCTGACCCGTCGGGCTGGGAAGGGCGTGCGTCAGGGCTACGGTGACGCCGGGCCGATCCGCCCCGAGCCGGGACACGGATCCCCTCGCCGCTCCCCTGCTGGGGCCGCGCCGGGACGCTGAGGGTCCGGGCTGCTCATCCCTCGGTGAGAACGGTGAGCACGGTGAGCACGGTGAGCACGGTGAGCACGGTGAGCACGGTGAGCACGGCCGGGCGTGCCGGCTTGTCGAGCCGGTGGGCGCGCTGCCTCATCGAGCGGCAGCGCCTGGCGTCGTGAGGATGGCCACCTGCTCCACGTGCTCGGTCATGGGGAAGGTGTCGAAGGCACGGAGCGAGGTGAGCACCATGCCCCCATCGAGAAGAGCTCGCAGGTCGCGGGCGAACGACGCGGGATCGCACGAGACGTAGGCGACAGCGCGGGGGTGGGCCGGCCCGAGCGCGCCGGCCACAGCTGCTCCCACACCCTGTCGGGGCGGGTCGAGGACGACGAGATCGGCGGGGCCCATCGAGCGGCTGACCCATTCGGCGTCGATTGCCGCCCGGACGACCGACGCCTGGGGCAGGTCGCGCAGGTTCCAACGGGCATCAGCACATGCCGCAGCGCCTCCCTCGACGGCCACCACCGAACCGGTCGGTCCCACTGCGGTTGCCAGCGCTCCGCTGAACAGCCCCACGCCGGCGTAGAGGTCGACGGCGCGCTCACCGGACGCGGGAGCGAGCCCCTGGAGCACGGCATCCACCAGCGCGGCGGGAGCACCCGCATGGGCCTGCCAGAACACGCCGGCACTCACGCGATAGCGCCGCCCGGCCACCTCGTGGAAGACCGATCCGGGCGGACATGCCAGCCGCCGGTCGACCACCGCCCCGGGCTCCACCTCCGGCCGGGCCAGCGCGCCACGGCCTCTCCGGCGGGCTACGACGGTGGCCGACGACTCGGTGTCCTCGCGGTTGGGTGACACGTCGCCGGCGTGCACCTCGACGGACACCGCCCCGGGCCAGCGGGACAACGTCACCCCCGTCGCCGACACCTCGGGCACGGCCACCGGGCACCGGCCGACGACCTGGACCGCGCGGGAGCGATGCTGGTGGAAGCCCAGCCGACCGGTCCCGTCGACGGCGAAGCGCACCCGGGTGCGCCAGGCCAGCCCTCCGACGTCGCCGGTGACCGGCTCGACCACGACCCGGCAGCGGATCCCGGCCAGATGGGCAAGGTGGTCGGCAGCGAGCTGCGCCTTCAATCGCCGCTGCACGTCGAGGTCGACGTGCTGCCAATCACACCCGCCGCACCGGCCGGGTCCGGCCAACCGGCACGGCGCGGGAACGCGGTCGGACGAGGCGGTGATGACGTCGACGGCGTCGGCCCGGAGGTACCGGGTGGTGACAGCCGTGAGCCTGGCGACCACCCGCTCTCCGGGTAGGGCATGGCGGACGAAGACCACTCGACCGTCGGGCGCCCTGGCCACGAATCCACCCCCACTGGCAGGTGCGCCGACGTCGAGCTCGACGAGGGTACCGACCCTCACCGGGTCCACGGGGATATCCGGACCGATCGGACGCGCCGAAGCATGGTGCCCCCGGCGCCGGCCAGGGCGGCCGCCAGGTCCGGAACATGGATCGGCGTCCCGTGGGGATCGTCCGGTCCAGCGAAAGCGGCGTCCATACCGGTCAGCGTAGGCTCGCTCCGAGCTCTCCGGTGACGGGGAGTGGGACCTATCCGGGGGATCGACGACGGTCCGGGAAGCGCACGGTGAGCACGTGGAACTAGGCCGAGGTCCGAGAGGCCGTCGCCGTGTTCTCCGACGGGGTGCTCGCCGGTGACGCCCGACCGGCGCGATCCCGGCGCAGAGGCGAGCGCGCTCCGCGGCCGGGGGCAGTTCGGCCGTGGTGCCGGCGCGGCGGCGATCGGAGCCCGGCTGGCCGCCAGCCGGCTGACCCGCAGGATCCGATCCCGGTTGGCGCCGGCCGAGCGGCGGGACGAGGTGACGCTCGCCGCGGACCAGCGGGCGGCGGCCCAACTGACCGCCTCGCTGGGACAGATGAAGGGCGCCCTCATGAAGCTCGGGCAGCTAGCCAGCTTTCTCGACGAAGGTCTGCCCGAGCCGTACCGGCTCGCGCTCGCCCAGCTCCAGGCGGCCGCTCCCCCGATGTCGGCGCAGACCGCAGCACGGGTGGTCGGCTCAGAGCTCGGATGCCCGCCCGACGAGCTGTTCGCGTCCTGGGACCCGGAGCCCGTGGCCGCCGCTTCGATCGGCCAAGTCCACCGGGCCACGAGGAGAGACGGCCGCGTGGTGGCAGTGAAGGTCCAGTACCCCGGGGTCGCCGAGGCCATCCGAGCCGATCTGGCCAACACGGCGCTGCTCGGCCGGATACTGCCCACCGTCTTCCCGTCGCTCGATCCCGCCGTCCTCGTCACCGAGCTGCGCGACCGGATCGGCGAGGAGCTGGACTACCGGCATGAGGCGGCCAACCAACAGGCCTTCGTCGACCACTACCGGGGACACCCTTTCATCCATATCCCTGCCGTCCACCACGACCTCACGACGCCGCGGGTCCTCACGACCGACTTCGTCACCGGAGCACGGTTCGAGGAGGTCGTGTCGTGGGACCGCGCCGAGCGGGATCTGGCCGGGGAGACCCTCTTCCGGTTCGTCTTCCGCGGCATCCACCGCCTGGGGATGTTCAACGGTGACCCGCACCCGGGAAACTACCTCTTCGGTCCGGGCGGGCAGGTCACCTTTCTCGACTTCGGGCTGGTGAAGACGTTCACCCCCGACGAGGTGCAGGTGTTCCACGAGATGATCGATACCCTGGTCCTCCAGGGTGACGGTGACGCGTACCGGCGTACCCTCGAAGGTGTCGGGCTGCTCCGCCGGGACCCGGCGCTAGCGACCCGTGAGGTCGTGGCCTTCTTCTCCCACTTCCACGACCTGGTGATGTGCCCGGGTCCAAGAACGGTGAGCCACGACTACGCGTCCGAGACCGTCCATCGCGTCCTCGATACGAAGAGCCCGGTCGCACGCGACGTCGACCTGCCACCGATGTTCGTGATCGTCCAGCGCATCAACCTGGGCCTCTATGCACTGCTGGCCAGGCTGGAGGCGACCGCAGACTGGCGCCGCATCGCCGAAGAGCTGTGGCCCATGACCGATGCTCCGCCGGCAACCGAGCTCGGGAGGGCCGAGCAACGCTGGATGGGAGAGCGGGAAGAGCCCTAGGAGCACGCGGTGAGAGGTTCAGCCCACCCGGTCGACGCCGCCACGGTCGTCCACGGCATCGTCCCCGTCGGCATGGTCCACGTCGGCATGGTTGACGCCGTGGACGCGCACGAAGTCGTTCACCACGTAGTAGGCGTCGATCGACTCGCCGGCATCTCCCCAGAACCCGTCGAGAACGTCGTAGCTCATCAGGCCCTCGGCGATGTAGTGGTTGTTGACGTCGGTGATCTCCAGCTCTCCCCGTCCCGACGGCTCCAACGTGGGGATGACACCGAAGACCCCGGCGTCGTAGCAGTAGATCCCCGTCACTCCGAAGTGCGACGGCGGATCGTCAGGCTTCTCGACGATGGCGGTGATCCGCCCACCGTCGTCGAACACCGGGACCCCGAGGTGCCGGAGGTGCGCGTCCTCCTCCACCGGCGTGAGAAGGATGCGCGCCCCGTGCGGGTCGGACCTGAACGCGTCGACCATCCGTCGGATCGACCGCTCCACGATGTTGTCGGCCAGCATGACGAGCACGGGATCGTCTCCGACAAAGCGCTCGGCCAGGCCCAGCGCCTCGGCGATGCCTCCCGGACGCTCCTGGTAGCCGTAGCTGAGCCGGTCGATGCCGTACTCGTGGCCGTTGCCCAGGAGCCTCAGGAACTCACCGGCGTGCGTGCCGCCGGTCACCACCATGATCTCAGTGATCCCGGCACCCACGACCGCCTCGATGCAGCAGTTGACCATGGGCCGGTCGTAGATGGGGAGGAGGTGCTTGTTGGTGATGCGGGTGAGAGGATGCAGCCTGGAGCCGGTCCCACCGGCGAGGATCACGCCCTTCATCGCCCGGAGCATAGTGGGCGCCGTCCCAGCTGGCGGGTTCCACTGGCTGCGTCCTGCCGACGTCCTGCCGACGTCCTGCCGCGACACCATCCCGCCGGCGGATCGGCTGCCGCTTCAGCGGTGAGCCGGCGCGGGCTTGCCGCACACGCTAGACGTCGAGGAATCGGCGCACGGCGAGCGCCGATCCGATCACACCGGCCAGCACCCCTACCACCAGCACCACGATGCAGGTGACCGTCACCTCCGTGGCCCCGAGCGACATCTGGACGATGAGCGACGACTGGTTCGCCGCCGTCTTCGTCTGGTCGAGGAAGCCGAAGTAGAGACCGAGTACGACAAGGACGGCGACGAGCGAGCCGAGCAGTCCCTGGACCAGGCCTTCGGCCATGAACGGCAATCGGATGAACCAGTTGGTGGCTCCCACGAGCTTCATGACCGATACCTCCCGCCGGCGGGCGAAGATGGCCATCCGGATGGTGTTCAAGATGAGCACCGAGGCCGAGAGCAGCAGGACGGCCGCCACGGCCAGGAAGGCCCACTGGAGCACGTGGATCACGGTCTCCATGGTCCGGATCTGCGCGCTGGGGGAGGCGACGTGCTCCACCCCCGGCTTCCCGGCGAACTGCTGGACGATCAGCGCTGCCTCCGAGGGCTGGTTCAGCGCGCACCTCCACGATGACGGCGTGATCGCCGGCGTCAGGGCCTGGAAGACCTCGGCCGGTTCGATGCTCCGAGCCTCGGCGTAGTCCCATGCCTGGCTGCGAGCGACGCACGACTTCACATAGGGGAGCTGGTGGAGCTGACGGCCCACCGAGCTGAACTGCGAGTGGCTGGCACCGGCGTTCACGAACACGACGACGTTGACGCCCTGCTGCCACCGCTCGGTGGCGTGGGCGGCGCCCTGTTTCAACAAGAGCGCGGAGCCGACCAGCGCCAGCGACACCGCCACGGTGAGGACGGCGGCCACGGTCATCATCCGGTTCCGCCACAGGTTGGACGTGGCTTCACGAGAGACGTACCCGACGGATACGGCCATCAGGCCTCCGCCGCCATCGGGCCGTCCGGCTCGTTGTTCGTCGATGTCTCGATCGGCAGCCCGGTCGGCGACCCGGCACCGGCGGCCGACACCGATCCGTCGAGCCCGTAGACACCCCGGGCCTGGTCGCGCACCAGGACGCCGCGATCGAGCTCGATGACCCTCCGGCGCATCTGGTCCACCATCCCGGCGTCGTGGGTGGCGATGACCACCGTGGTGCCGGTGCGGTTGATCCGGTCCAAGAGGCGCATGATCCCAAGGCTCGTCGTCGGGTCGAGATTCCCTGTGGGCTCGTCGGCGAGCAGGATGAGCGGGCGGTTCACGAACGCCCGGGCGATAGCCACGCGTTGCTGTTCGCCACCGGAGAGCTCGCCGGGCAGGTTGTCGCGCTTCTTCGACAGACCGACGAGGTCGAGCACCTGGGGAACCTGAGTATTGATGACGTGCTTCGGTCGGCCGATCACTTCCAGTGCGAATGCGACGTTTTCGAAGACCGACTTGGTGGGGAGCAGGCGGAAGTCCTGGAACACGCAACCGATGTTCCGCCGGAGGTAGGGGATGCGCCACTTGGGCAGCTTCCCGATCTCGCGTCCCGCCTCCCAGATCCTTCCGGAGTCGGGAAGCTCCTCGCGCAAGAGCAACCGGATGAACGTCGTCTTCCCGGAGCCGGACGGCCCCACCAGGAAGACGAACTCACCCTTGTCGATATCGACGGAGCAGTTGCGGAGTGCAACCGTCGATCCCTTGTACGTCTTCGTGACGTTCTCGAACTGGATCATGGGAACTGGTGGCGGCGGGGCACATCGGAGCGCGACCCCCCGGCGGGGACATGCTAGCCGGTCCGTCCGAGCCGTTGGGTCACTCCTCGTCCACCCGCTCGGAGACCAGGTCAGCCACCATACCGCCAACGTCGCCGGACGTCTCTGTCCCGGGTGGGCAACCGATGGGGCGCTCCCCGGGCGGGTGACCGGGCTGTCTACCGCCCGTGCTGGCGGAGATCGGCCCGGCGGCGGAGCTCTGCTTCGATGAGGAACTCGATGTCGCCGTCGAGCACGCTGTCGACGTTGCCGGTCTCCTCGTTGGTGCGCAGGTCCTTGACCAGCTGGTAGGGCGCCTGGACGTAGGAGCGGATCTGGTTCCCCCACGCATTGTCAGCCCGGTCGCCCGCCAGGGAGTCGATCTCTGCCTGGCGCTCCGCTCGCTGTCGCTCCGCCAGCTTGGCCCCGAGGATCTGCATGGCTTTCGCCTTGTTCTGGTACTGGCTGCGCTGGTTCTGGGACGACACGACGATCCCGGTCGGGAGATGCGTCAGACGGACCGCCGAGTCGGTCTTGTTGACGTGCTGGCCACCGGCCCCCGACGACCGGTAGGTGTCGATCCGCAGATCCTTCTCGTCGATGTCGACCTCGCCCGAGACGTCCTCAAGGAACGGGACGACGTCGAGCGAGGCGAAGCTGGTCTGCCGCCGGTGCTGGGCGTCGAACGGCGAGATCCGTACCAGCCGATGGACGCCCCGCTCGGCCGCCAGCAGGCCGAAGGCGTACCGACCCTTCACGACGAACGTCGCCGAGAGCAGCCCCGCCTCCTGGCCGGGCGTCGCCTCGTCGATCTCGATCTCGAAGCCGCGGCGCTCCGCCCAGCGGGTGTACATCCGCAGCAGCATCTCCGCCCAGTCCTGCGCGTCGGTGCCGCCTGCGCCGGCATGGATCTCCCCCACGGCGTCCCGCTCGTCGTGCTCCCCGGCGAACAGCGCCCGGAGCTCCAGTTGGTCGAGACGGCCGGCCACCTGGGCAACGAGATCTGCCACCTCGGCGTCGAGCGAGCCGTCCCCTTCCTCGCGTCCGAGCTCGTAGAGCGTCTCCGCGTCCGAGATCTGCTCGGAGAGCCAGCCGAGCGTCTCGAGGTCCTCGGTCACCCGGCCCAGCTCGGTCGTGACGTCCCGGCCACGCTCGGGGTCGTCCCAGAGATCAGGGCCCGACGCCAGGTCCTCGAGCTCGGCGCGCCGGACCAGCAGATGGTCGGCGCCCAGGTAGCGGCGCGCCTCCTCGAGGCGAGTCGTGAGCGCCTCGAGCGCTTCCCGCACGTCGCCGCGCTCGGGCGCCCCGCCGGCGCGGTAGCCGGTATCGGCGGGGGACATGTCAGTTGGCGCCGTGGCAGAACTTGAACTTCTTCCCGCTCCCGCACCAGCAGGGATCGTTCCGACCCAGCTTCTCCCGTTCGGACTTCACGATCGGGACCTGGGAGTCGCTCTCGTCGCCGGTCCGCCCGGCCCCCGAGGAGAGCACGATTCCGCCCCCCGTCCCCAGCTCCTCGCCGTCGGGCGGCGCCAGCTCGGGTGGAGCGATCATGGTCGCCGCCACTGCCCCGGTGCTCTGGACCGGATCGTCGGCGGCGGCGTAGCTGGCGCCGGCCAGATCCGGCTCAGGCGCGGGTTCGGTGATGACCTGGACGTGGAAGATATAGCGGAGGTAGTCGTCGTCGATGCCCGACATCAGCTTCTCGAACATGGCGTAGCCGTCCCGCTGCCAGGCGACCAGGGGATCCTGGTTCCCCATCGCCCGGAGATTGATGCCCTCCCGCAGGTAGTCCATGTCGGCCAGATGGTCCCTCCACCGCTGGTCGATGATCTGGAGCATGACGTCGCGCTCGAGCTGGCGGGCGGTGTCCGCACCGCCGGGGATCGTCTCGTCCCGCTCGTCGTAGAGCTCGAGCGCCTCGGCAAGGAGGCTCTCGGTGACCTGGGCCGCGCTCACCGCTTCGGTCAACTCCTCGGCAGTGAACTTCGTGGGGTAGTACTGGGACACCTCGGTGACGAGCCGCGGCAGGTCCCACTCCTCCACGTAGTCGTTCGGGCACGCCGAGCTCACCAGCTCCGTGAGGGTCGCCTCGAGGAGCTCGCGCGTCTCCTCTTGCAGGTCCTCCCCCTCGATGATCTGCAGGCGCCGCTGGTAGATCACCTTGCGCTGCTTGTCCATGACCTCGTCGTACTTCAGCACGTCCTTGCGGGACTCGGCATTTCGTCCCTCGACGGTGTTCTGCGCACGCTCGATGGCCTTCGTCACCATCTTCGCTTCGATCGGCACGTCGTCGGGCAGGGCTCGCCCCATCACCCAGTTCATCGCGCCGGTGGCGAACAGGCGCATGAGATCGTCCTCCAGCGACAAGAAGAACCGGCTCTCGCCCGGATCTCCCTGCCGGCCGGCCCGGCCACGCAACTGGTTGTCGATCCTCCGGCTCTCGTGACGCTCGCTCCCGAGCACGTAGAGCCCTCCGAGGGCACGGACCTCGTCCCCCTCCTTTAGACAGCGCTCGTCGAACTCGGCCCGGAGGCGGGCCAGCTCCGCCTGCCCCTCCTCGGTGTCGAGGTCGATCCCGCGGGCAACCGCTTCGCGGTGCGCAAGGCCCTCTGGGTTCCCTCCGAGCAGGATGTCCACGCCGCGTCCGGCCATGTTCGTGGCCACCGTCACGGCGCCGATCCGGCCCGCCTGCACGACGATCTCGGCCTCGCGGAAGTGCTGCTTGGCGTTGAGGACCTCGTGGGGGACCCCCTTCTTCTCCAGAAGCCCGGAGAGGACCTCGGACTTCGAGACCGACGCCGTGCCCACCAGGACCGGCTGCCCGGATGCCTGGCGTTCGATGATGTCTTCCGCCACGGCGGCGAACTTCGCCTCTTCGGTCTTGTAGATGAGGTCGGGGAAGTCCTGGCGCACGAGAGGTTTGTTCGTGGGGATCGGCACCACAGGGAGGTTGTAGGTATTGGCGAACTCCGACGCCTCGGTCTCGGCCGTCCCGGTCATCCCGGCAAGCTTGTCGTAGAGCCGGAAGTAGTTCTGGAGGGTGACCGTCGCCCAGGTGTGGTTCTCCTCGTTGATCCGGACCCGTTCCTTTGCCTCCACGGCCTGGTGGAGCCCGTCGGACCACCGGCGCCCGTCCAACGTGCGCCCCGTGAACTCGTCGACGATCTTCACCTCTCCCCCGGCGACGAGGTAGTCCTTGTCCCGGCGGTAGAGCTCCTTGGCCAGGAGGGCCTGGTTCAGGTGGTGCACGTAGTTGACGGCCACCGCGTCGTAGAGGTTCTCCACCCCCAGCTGGCGCTCGACCTTTTCGATGCCGGCCTCCGTCGGCACCACGATCCGCTTCTCCTCGTCCACCTCGTAGTCCTCGTCCTGGCGCAAGGTGCGGACGATCCCGGCGAACTGGTAGTAGAGCTTGGCCGATTCGGCTGCCGGACCGGAGATGATCAACGGGGTCCGGGCTTCGTCGATGAGGATGGAGTCGACCTCGTCGACGATGGCGAACCGGTGGCCGCGCTGGACCATGGCCTCCTTCGTCCGGGCCATGTTGTCGCGCAGGTAGTCGAACCCGAGCTCGGTGTTCGTCCCGTAGGTCACGTCTGCCGCGTAGGCCAGCCGCTTCGCCGCGGCGTCGTCCACATCGGGGCCCACCCGGCCCACCGTGAGACGGAGGAACCGGTGCAGCCGACCCATCCATTCGGCGTCCCTGGTGGCAAGGTAGTCGTTGACGGTGACCACATGGACACCCTCGCCTGTCAAGCCGTTCAGGTAGACGGGGAGGGTGGATACGAGGGTCTTCCCCTCACCCGTCTTCATCTCGGCGATCCAGCCGAAGTGCAGCGCCATCCCGCCCATGAGCTGCACGTCGAAATGGCGCTGGCCGAGCACGCGCCAAGCCGCCTCACGTACGACCGCGTACGCCTCGACAAGGAGGTCCTCCAGGCTCTCCCCCTGATCGATCCGCTCGCGGAAGCGCACGGTGGACGCGGCCAGGTCGTCGTCGGAGAGCGACTCCATCTCAGGCTCCAGGTCGTTCACGAGCGGGACGATCTCTGCCAGGCGGCGGACCTTCTTCCCCTCACCGGCGCGGAGAACCTTCGTGAAGACACTCATGGGGATCCCACTCTACCGTCGCAACCGCGCCGCCCGCGGCCGTACCGTCGCAACCGCGCCGCCCGCGGCCGGTGCCGGGCTGGGCCCGGATCCGCCGGTCAGGTCACGCCGAGGCGATGCGACGGTCCGAGCCCACCCGCGGGCTCGCCCGGTGCCGGGGATGGGATCGCCCGACCAGCCTGCCCTTCTGCTTCTCCAGCTGGTGCTCGAGCTTCTCCACGACCAGATCGACCGCGACCAGCGGATCCCGGGCAGCGGCATGGGCACGGAGGACCCGCCCGTGTCCTTTCATGACGACCTCGCACCGTTCCCGGTCGGGGATCCTGTGGTTGTGCTCCTCGGTGAAGCTCACCTGAGCCCGGTCGAGACCGGGACAGAGGTGGCCCAGGTGGGTCACTTTCTCCTCGATCAGGGCCCGCATCTCGTCTGGCACAAGCCTTCTCCCGTTCGCGATGACCACGTCCACGTGCTCGCCTCCTCTGGATCGGTGCTGCTCGCTGCTCTCGGTGCTACAGGTGGTTCCCTTCTCCGGTGCTCGGTCTCTCCGGTGCTCAGTCTCTCCGGGTCGGTCCCGGCCCGGGCATCCCGTGAGCCGGGGGTCGGTGAGCTGTGGACGGCTGACCTGGTCTTTGACCCCACACTCGCCTGCAGGAGGCGTTGCACCACGGCACCGGCGGCCGGGGACCCGGCTCAGCCGGCCCAGCCCTGCGGCACCGTACCCGGCGCGTCATCCCCTCTCCGTCGGCTCCCGACGATCGGGAGCGGGACGGGCAGGTCTTACTCCTAAGCCGCACCATGCTCAGCAACCAGGTGTTGCCTTACGTGGGTCGTTTCGCCTGCGACTGGCCTCGACTTGCAACCACAGACCCGCACACAGCTCACCCGTGAAGTGTACGCCCCTGGTCGCCCACGTCCACGGTGTCGGCCGGAATTCATCGCTCCGCCATGGTGCCGTCATCGCCCCGCAACATCGGCTGCTCCCCTCCCCTGTCCCTACGTCGGCCACTCGCGTTTCTACGCGGCCGCCTACGCCCACGTCAGCCACCCGGTGGCAGCCGCAACGCCTCGATCATGGGAGCAGGGCCCGGATCGATCCCCGCCGCTGCCGCCAGGTGGAGGGCGACGGCGTCACCCACGAAGATGAGGTCGAGCAGCTGGGCCAGGGCGCCCTCCCCGTCGGCCCGGACGCTCACCGTGCCGGCCACCACCTCCCGGAGCTCGTCGACCACCCGGTCCACGTGCTGGGCGGCCTGGGGATGCTCGCCGTCGTGCCGGAGTGACACCAGGGTGATCACCTGCCGGGTGACGTCGCCGTGCTGCCCCCAACCCGCGACCTCGTCGTGGCACAGCTCCGGGTACGCGTTCGAGAACGCCGGCGTCTTCGCATACTGGTTGACGACGGCCTTCCACCGCGCCGCCGCCGCCGCCCCCAGGGCGTGGACGCCGTGGACGAGCGGGATCGTCCGGCCGATGCACCGCGCCACCGCCTCGGCCACGCCTCCGTTCCCGGCCAGCTCGTCACGACGCCGGCGGAGCTGCACCACCGCCTCGGCAACCCAATGGTTCGCACCCGGGAACAGCCCCACCTGGTCGAGAGCCACGAGCACGGGAACGGCGAGCGCCCCGACCGCCGGGCGCGACCCGGGCAGCGCCGACGGGACGGCTAGCCACGGCACGCGCCATTCCCGGGCACTTTCGAGCAGCGCTCCCTCGCCGGACACCACGACCAGGAAGGCACCCGCCTCGTAGGCCGCCGTCGCCGCCTCCATCGTCTCCTCGGTCGAGCCGGACCAGGACAGTGCGAAGACCAGCGTGCCAGCGCCGACGTACTCAGGGGGCTCATAGTCCTTCACCACCGTGATCGGGACCGGAAGGAACGGTGCGGCAACGGCGGCGACCACGTCACCGGCGTCGCCGCTGCCGCCGACCCCGAGGACCACCACGTGCTCGACCTCCCGACGGTGAGGGAGCGACGGGAGCGCCTCGGCCGCGGCTGCGGCCTCGGCCACCTGGGCAGGCAGCCCCATCAATGCGTCCCACACCCCGAGCGAGTCCGGTCCCGGGGGGTCGGTCCCGCCGATCACCGTCACTCGTCGACCGGCAGCCCGCCACCAGGCGAACCGGTCATCCGGGCCCCGGAGCGGACCAGCTCCATGAGGCGGTCGTGCTCGCCGTCACCGACCGGTTCGGACGCGTCGACGAGCATGACCGGGATCCCGTCATGGACCGGGTAGCTCCGCCGTAACCGGGGGTTGTAGAGCCGGTCCTCCTCGGGGAGGTATACCAACGGGCCCTTGTCCTCCGGGCACACCAGGACGTCGAGCAGGAACGGGTCGAGCGCCATCTCAGCCGGCCTGTCCCCGCACCTCGGCCAGGAGCTCGTCGACGTGGGCGGCGCACGCCTCGGGCGTGGGCGCCTCCACGTTGAGGCGCAGGAGCGGCTCGGTGTTGGAGGGCCGGAGATTGAACCACCAGTCGCCGCGGTCGACGGTGAGCCCGTCGAGCCGGTCGGCCACCCCGAGCGCGCCGCCTGCCGCCTCGACCGTGGCCGCCATCGCCTCCACGGCGCCGGCCGGATCGGCCACCTCGGTGTTGATCTCCCCCGACGCCGCGTAGCGGCGGAACGGGGCGAGCAGGGCCGACAGCGGCTCGCCCGACGTGCTCAGGAGCTCGAGCACGATCATCGCGGCGATGATCCCCGAGTCGGCCCGGTAGTTGTCACGGAAGTAGTAGTGCCCCGAATGCTCACCGCCGAACACGGCGCCGGTGTCGGCCATGACCTGTTTGATGAAGCTGTGGCCGACGCGGGTACGGACACCCACGCCTCCGTGCTCGGCGATCACCTCGGGCACGGTCCTCGAGCAGATGCAGTTGTAGAGCACCGTGGCACCCGGGTGCTTGTCGAGCATGGCCGCGGCCACCAGGGCCGTGGTGAGCGATCCCGAGACCGGCTCTGCCCGCTCGTCGACGAGGAACACCCGGTCGGCGTCGCCGTCGAAGGCCAGACCGACGTCGGCGCCCGAGTCCAGCACGGCACGGCGCAACGCCACCAGGTTCTCCGGCTGGATGGGGTCGGCGGGATGGTTCGGGAACGTCCCGTCGAGCTCCGGGAAGAGGATCTCCACCTCGAACGGCAGCGGTTTGAACACGGCGGGGACGACGAGCCCCCCCATCCCGTTGGCCGTATCGGCCACCACCTTCAGCGGTCGGAGCGCGCTGACGTTCACGAACGACCGGACGTGGGTGGCGTACGCCTCGAGGATGTCCCGCTCCGAACGGGGGGCGAGGTCCGCCTCGGCCACCGGCGGCGCGCCACCGGCCGACCACTCCGCGACCAGTGCCTCCGCCGTCGCCTGGATGTCGGCGAGGCCGGTGTCGCGCCCGATCGGTCTGGCTCCGGCGAGGCAGAGCTTGCACCCGTTGTAACGGGCCGGATTGTGGGAGGCGGTGAACATGGCGCCCGGCGCGTCGTACATGCCGGAGGCGAAGTAGAGAAGGTCCGTCGAGGCCAGGCCCAGATCGATCACGGCGGCTCCTTCGGACCGGGCGCCCAGGGCGAAGGCCTCGCTCAGGGCGGCACCCGAGGCGCGCATGTCACGGGCCACCAGCACGGTGGGCGTCCCGGCGAACCGGGCAAAGGCCGCCCCGATGGCCCGGAACTGCTGGGGATCCAGCTGTTCGGGCACGGTGCCGCGGATGTCGTAGGCCTTGAAGACGTCGCCGAGGGGGGTCATGACCGGATCATCCTACCCAGGCGTCCGGGACCTGCCCGGGACCAGCCCCGTGCCACCTGGCGGTGCCCTCCACCGGTCGGATCGCCCGACCCGGTCGACCGGTGCCCGCCGCCTCCTCCGCCACCCGGCGCCGAGGATCGCCAGGGCGGCCAGGACCCCGGCCAGGGTCATCGCCCATCCGGCCAGGTTGACGCCGGTCGTGCCGTAGTGGAGGACCACCTCGTGGGCAGTAGGAACCACCACCATGAGGTTGGGGGCGACCCGCCACGGACCCGACGCGCCGGTCGCGTGCCAATTGGGGAAGTAGGACACCTTCACCACCACGGGCGTGCCCGTGCGGGAGACGTGGAACCGGATGGACTCGCCGGTGGTCGACACCCCGGTCACCGTGGTCGCCGGCTCCGGCTTGACCGGTGGGTGGGTGTCGCCGGAGGGCACCCGCTTCCAGCCGGCCGGGCCTCCCTCCGCTGGGACCACGGCCCACCTGCTCGGGTGCTGGTACCAGCTGACCGACGGCGCCAGCCAGCTGCTCTGGTTGGGCTGGACCCCGGTCCACACGACAGGCTGATAGGGCAGGGCAGCCACGAGCGGGGACCGGGCGATCTGGTAGACGTCCCACGTCGTCACCAGCGCCTCGCCCTCGAAGTCGGTCCGCCACGGCCCGGTCGAGGCGATCAACCGGGCCGACGGGTCGGCGTTGGCCGCCCGCTCGATCTCGGGAGACGAAGCAAGGAAGTAGCGGACCCCGAGCATCTGGAGGTGCTCGATGCCGAGAGGGACGTCGACGCCGGCGTAGGGAAGGCCGGCCATGGCCTCCGATGGCGTCTCGGACAGCTCGCTCTGGTTCAAGAAGTGGTACGGGGTGGTGGCCGAGGACTCGAAGAGGAGCCCTTCCATCGAGTCGATGCAGCCGTTGGTCCAGTACGGGAGGAGCATCAGCGACATGGTCGTGCCGAAGCGGTTGAGCGTCGGGCTGTACTCCCACATCGCCCTCCCGCATCCCCGGTCGGCGCCGACCTTCGCCATCATCTCGATGACAGCCCGGTACTCGGGGTAGTCGGGCTTCTCCTGGTACCCGCTGTAGTTCCACGTCGCCCAGGCCGACGGCTGGTCGGCGCCGACCGTGATGCCGATGTTCGACAGGGTGGCCGGGACGACCAGCGGCGGGACCACGGCCAGCAGCGCCCCGGCCAGGGCCAGGAGGGGACCGGCGACCGCTCCGGCCGGACCCGTCCCGATCCGTGGCCGCGCCGATCGCGTGATCCGTCGACCCGGTTCCCAGGATCCTGACGGCGAGCGCAGCCGGTCGGCAGCGGCCCGCGCCCACCGGTCCTGGCGGCGGCGCCGGACGAGGACCGCCGTCGCTGTCGCCACCTCGGCGACGCCCATCCCGGCGACGAGGTAGGCGCAGACGAACCACAGGGGCAGGAACCGGACGTTGTACAGCTTTCCCTGCGGGTCCAGGCAGACGATGCCGGCCATCACCGCCCCCAGCACGGAGAGGTAGCCCGTCATCTTCGAGAGCGCACTCCGACGCCACACCCATGCCACCAGGGCGACGAGATCGGCGGCCTGCAGCCACCGGTCGGAGGCCGGGAACAGAAGGGTGACGTAGTCGGTCAGGTTCTGCCACCCCATGTTCGTCGTGTACGGCAGGCGGAGCAGGAACGGCACGACCCACCAGGCGCTGAGCGCGCTCCCGATGGCGATCACGACGGTGAGCCGCCACAACCGGCGATCGACCCTCCGACGCGCCCGGCGACCGCCCGGTCGCAGCGAGAGGACCCGGAGCAGGTCCCGGTCGATGACCAACCACAGCAACGCGCCGGCGACGGCGAAGAGCGCCACGACGGGGTGGCTGAGGACGACGGCGCAGAGGAGCACGGCGGCCAGGACCCGATGGCGGCCGGTGCGCAAGGTGTAGGCCGTCAGCCCCATGAACACGAGCGCCAGCGAGAGGGCGAGCGAGTACGAGAACTCCCCCGCCAGGGTGGAGAGCAGGTTGCCCCCGTCGATGGTGAAGCTCGACTCGAACAGGAAGGGCAGCGTGGCCGCCGCCAAGCATCCAGGACCGGGGTCGCGGAGACCGGCCAGCTTCCCGAACGACCACCCCGCCAGGGGGAGCGTGAGCGACCCGAGCACCGTGACCAGCTTGAAGGCCACGTTGTAGTTGACCACGGCGTTGAACGCGACGGTCAGGAGCGGGGGCAGGGGGAAGTAGAAGGTGTAGGCGGGGAAGCCGTCGTACCACGCCGGGTCCCACCCGGTCAGCCGCCCGTGGTTCAACAGGTGGGACTCTAAGAACGCCGGCAGCATCACGTGGGCGCCCATGTCGCCGCCGTCGGTCGTGGTGTTGGCCAGCAGCAGCGAGGGGTGGAGCTGCCAGAGCACGACGGCGGTGGCTCCGACGACGGCGACGACGGCCGCCCACGTGGCCGCCGTCCGCGGCGCGGTGAGGCGGCGGACCCAGGACCGGCGCCGGCTTCGGATCTGCCCGCTCACCCGAACCGGCCTCCAGAGGCCCCCATGTCAGTGAAGGATGGTCCCGCTGGAGCCTCCGGCGACGATGGCGACGATGGCGACCAGGTTGAACGCCGAGTGCGCCGCCATGTTCATGCCCAGCCGCCCCGTCCGGTACGCAATCGCCGACAGGATGACCCCGAACGTCGCCAGGCCGAGTAGCTGCAACGACTCGGCATGGGCCAGCCCGAAGAGGACACCGGTCACGACGATGGCCGCCGCCGGCCCGAGCCAACGCCCGGCGGTGCCCAGGAACCGACCGGCCGTGCCGAACAGTCGGGCGAACGAGCGGAGGAGGAGACCCCGGAAGAACAGCTCCTCGAAGAACGGTGCTCCCACCACGGTCAGGACGGCGATGGCCACGAATCCGACGCCGTGGGCCCCGCCGGTGAGCTTCTGGCTCGGCGCGTCGAACTTCTGGCTGAAGTGGGCGACATGATGCTCGAAGGGGAGGTAGAGGAGCACGACCAGGAACTGCCCGGCGACGCCGATCGGCACCCCGACCAGGTCGATCCACCGCCAGCGCAGGCCCATGTCGGCGACGAGCCGCTTGGTGCCGTGGGTCATGCTGGCCAACCATGGCCCGCCGAAGAACCCACACCACAGCCCAAGCAGCGTCGAGACGATGTACCACTCCGGCGGTTGGCGGAGGGCGGCGATGGCAGCCAGACCCTCGTGGTCGCCGGCGATCGAGCCGGTCACGACGGCAAAGATCGTGGCAACGATCTCCCCTGCGAGGAAACCCCCGGCGCCGCAAAGGAGCCAGACCCACGCCCTGGCCGGAGTCGTCGGCGCCGCGCCCGACCCGAGCTGGGCACCCAGCGTGCCTTCCTCGGGGGCGGCGGGCGGAGCGAGCTCCTGGCTCGACTGGGGCCCGATGATCACCAGGACACGATACCGACCCCACCGAGGGCGATCAGTGCGGGTCCGGGAGACGCACCCGGGCAGACCGGGGGGCCGTCGGACGGGTCCTGACCGCCTTGACCACGCCACGCTCCCAGAGCGCCTCTGGAACTGCTCCGGGGCGTGCACGCGGCGACACACTGCACGGTGCTCGATGCACCATCGACGTGATCTGGTGCGTAGCATAGTGGGGTGACCCCTCCCAACCAAGACCTGCCACCCGGTCCGCCATCGCCCGGAGGCGGTGGACCAGGGCAGACCGGCCCGAACGGCCCGATCCCCAATCGGAACTGGCGGGTCATCGGCATGGTCATCGTCGTGGCCTTCCTGGCCATCCTCATCCTGCCGGGCCTGCTGCACCCCGCGAACGCCACGTCGATCAAGTACGGGACGTTCATGAACGACGTCAGCTCGAAGCAGGTGTCCACGGCGAGCGTGGACAACGCCACCGGCGTCATCACCGGCACGCTCTCCAACGGGACGAAGTACACGGTGAACGGTCCCTACCCGCTCCTCAACGACGAGTACAAGACCATCGAGAGCGACGTGAAGAGCGTCGGGTATACCACGTCGAGCCCCAACATCTTCGCCAGCCTCCTGGAGTACCTCCTCCCTCTGGCCCTGATCATCGGGGTGTTCGTGTACTTCAACCGGAAGGCCCAGGGCCAGATGGGGAGCGTGATGTCCATCGGCCGGTCTAAGGCCAAGCTCTACTCGACCGAGCGGCCGTCGACCACCTTCGAGGACGTCGCCGGGTACGGCGGGGTGAAGCTGGAGATCAGCGAGGTGGTCGACTTCTTGAAGACCCCGGGCCGTTTCAAGGAGATCGGCGCCCGGATCCCGAAGGGCATCCTCCTCGTCGGCCCTCCCGGGACAGGAAAGACCCTGCTCGCCAGGGCGGTGGCCGGTGAGGCGGGCGTCCCCTTCATGTCGGTCAGCGGCTCGGACTTCATGGAGATGTTCGTCGGGGTTGGCGCCTCCCGGGTGCGCGACCTGTTCCAGACGGCACGCAAGCAGGCACCGGCCATCGTCTTCATCGACGAGATCGACTCCATCGGCCGCAAGCGCGGGGCCGGGCTAGGGGGCGGGCACGACGAGCGCGAGCAGACGCTCAACCAGATGCTCTCCGAGATGGACGGCTTCGACCCGACCGAGGGGATCGTGGTGATGGCCGCCACGAACCGGCCCGACATCCTTGACGCAGCCATCCTCCGTCCCGGCCGGTTCGACCGTCAGATCGTGGTCCCCCTCCCCGACCTGGAAGAGCGCCTACCGATCCTCCAGGTCCACTGCCGGGACAAGCGCGTCTCCCCCGACGTCGACCTGGGCCTGGTGGCACGCGGAACCCCAGGCATGAGCGGAGCCGACCTGGCCAACCTCGTCAATGAGGCAGCCCTCCACGCCGTGCGGCGCGGCAGCAAGGTGATCGAGAACCGGGACTTCGAGGCGTCCCGGGACCGGGTCCTCATGGGTCAGCGCCGGGAGAGCCTGGCCCTGTCCGACGACGAGAAGGAGCGGGTGGCGTTCCACGAAGGGGGGCACGCCGTCCTCGCCTACGTCCTGCCCGACGCCGACCCGGTGCACAAGGTCACCATCCTTCCCACGGGCATGGCTCTCGGTGTCACCCAGCAGCTCCCGCTCGAGGAGCGTCACATCTACCCGCGGCGGCACATCGAGGACTCGCTCGCCGTGCGGATGGGCGGTCGTGCCGCGGAGCTGCTCGTCTACGGCGACCTCTCCACCGGCGCCGCCAACGACCTGGTGGGCAACACCGAGCTTGCCCGGAAGATGGTCCGCGAGTGGGGCATGAGCGAGAAGATCGGCCCAATGGCGTGGGGATCCCAGGGCCAGGTCTTCCTGGGTGAGGACCTGATGCATACCCGGGACTACTCCGAGAACACCAGCACCGTCATCGACGACGAGGTGGAGGCCATCCTGCGTACCC
>DAHXOA010000023.1 GCA_027365145.1 Acidimicrobiaceae bacterium
AAATTGCTGTGGATGCCTCGGGCCGAATTTCCGAGGCACAAGTCCTTGACCAGCGTGTTCGTACCGGTCTTCCTTCCGGTTTGCCGGTCACGAAGCTCACTCCTCAGCGGTGATTATTGGCACCATGTCAGGAGGTCTGGATTCGGCGGGGCACCTCGATTCGGCGGGGTGGCCCCGATACCGGACGCCACCGACGCCACCGACGCCACCGTCGGGCTGGTCGGGCTGGTCACGCCGGTCAGGGCGGTCACGCCGGTCACGCTGGCCCGACCGGTCACGCCGGTCACGCCCTCGGGTCAGGGCGGGCGTGGGCGTGCTCGCCGTCACCTTCCTCGTGCTCGGCTTGGCGGTGATCCGCTACTCGGCGCCGCTCGGTCGGGTCCGGGTCTCCCTCGCCCAGAACGGGCTCGACCAGGTAGGAGCATCCGGGCCGTGCTGCGCCATCCGGTCCTGGCCATCAGCGAAGCAGTCCGCCGTCAGCGTCCCCCTCGTCGGATACGAGCAGACCTCCGGTCCCGAGACTCCGGTACCTATCGCCTCCACGACGAAGATCATGACGGCATACATGGTGCTCCGTGACCACCCACTGGCACCCGGTTCGAGCGGACCGTCGATCCGGATCACCGCCAACGACGTGTCGATCCTGGACAACGACGAGTGGCAGGACGAGTCGAGCGTCCCCGTGCACGAGGGTGAGATCCTCACCGAGTACCAGATGCTCCAGGAGATGCTCGTCCGGTCGGCGAACAACCTGGCGACCACTCTGGCACTGTGGGATGCGGGAACGCTCCCGGCGTTCGTGGCAGAGATGAACCGGGAGGCGGCTGCGCTCGGCATGTCCCACACCCACTACGCCGACGCGTCGGGCTTCGACCCGGCGTCGGTGTCGACAGCGTCGGACCTGTTGATCGTGGCGGCGCGCGCCATGGCCATCCCGGTGTTCGCGCAGATCGCCGACCAACCTGACGTGGAGATCCCGACGGTCGGGATCCTGCCCTCCTATACCCCCCTGGTCGGCACGGCCGGTGTGACCGGCGTGAAGTCCGGGTTCACGGTCCAAGCCGGCCCATGCGAGGTGCTGGCCCTCCAGGGGTCGGTGGGCGGTCGACGTGTCACCGTCCTGGCCGCGGTGCTCGGGTCGAAGACGGAGGACACCGACCTGGCCGGCGACCAGGCGCTGGCGCTGGCCCGGTCCGTGCTCCCCGAGATCACGTTGAGAACGATCGCCATCCGTGGCCAGCAGGCAGGCCGGGCCGAGTTCTGGGGTCAGAACGTCGCCGTCGTAGTCGCCCGGTCCGTGCAGGTCCTGGCGATGACCGGTGAGGACGCGGTGGCCACCATGGGAGGCACTCGCGCCGGGCTCGCCGCCGACGACCGCCCCGGGACCGTCTGCGGCCACCTTCGGGTCGTCGTCGGCGAGCAGGTCGTCTCGGCCCCGCTCGTCTCCACAGGCTCGATCCGCCCACCAGGTGCCTGGCAGCGCATCACCCGGTGACCGAAGCCCTCAACGTCCGGGGCACAGGGCGGTGACGGCGAGTACCACGAAAGGGGCATCGGTTCGATCCAGCTCCGTGAGAGCTCTGTGGACGCACGACAGCTGACGGCCCTGCGCCCTCGTGAGCGCACTGGGCAACACTGGCTCCTTCGCCACGGTGGGCGTCGGCGCCGGTGTCGGGAGCAGGGTCGCGACGACCACGCCCCCCCGGCCGATGGTGACGGCAACCCCACGAGCGCGCGACGACGCCGGTGACGACCGCGTCGGCGGTGAGGACCGGGGCGGGTGGCCGGCGGCGCCGGTCCGCCGCACCGGACCGAACGTGCCCGGCGGCGCCGATCGCACGAGGACCTCCCGGCCGGCCCGCCGGGAGGCGACGTAGCGGAGGACCGTAGGGCAGACGGCGGCCGTCAGCACCACCGAACGCGGCCGGTGATCGGCCTGGGCCAGCTGTGAGGCGCAGGCTCGGGCGCCGGTCGACTCGTTGAGGCCGGCCCGGTGTGCCACCACCCGCGCCAGCTGCTCGACCGGCGCGGGCTGCCACCCGGTGATCTCCGCGCCGCGTGCGACGCTGTACGCGCCGGCCACGAGCAACGGTGCCAACGCCACGACCACCAGGATCCCGGTCGCTCCACGCTCGCCCATGCGCCGCGTCATCCGCGCCGCCACCCACGCCAGCAGGAGGACGGCGCCAAGCGTGATCGACGCGTCTGCCGGGTTCCCAATGTACCAGACGACCGGGTACGACCAGATATCGGCAGCCGAGTTCCCGCCGCCGAGCGCGTGGATCGTGAGGATGCCACCGACGTTCCCGAGGATGCCGGCCACGACGCCGGCGACCCCGGCGACGAGCAGCGACCGGCGGCGGACCCGGCGAGAGGTGGCGACCACGCCGACGCCGACCACGACCACCACGGCGGCGAACACGACGAGCAACGGGACCGACGGGTACCCGGCGTCGTGGGCGTGCCACGACAGTGGGTCGTAGGCGGCGATGGCAACCATGGCACCGACGATGGCTGAGACCCAGACCGCTGCCGCCACGTCGTGGCGCCGATCCATTACAGCCTCCCTCCGACGACGGCACCGTGGTCCCCGAACGGGACTCGCCGCTCCCAGTGTGGCCTACACGATCGATCCAGGCTTGCCGGGCCCGGCGGCCTGACCCGACCTGCCCGGGAAGCCGGGACATTCCGCCCGGACGCGACATCGCACGGCCACCGAGCCAAGCCCGGGAAGCCGTGCGATGTCGAGCCGCCGGTGTCCGAACGGGGCTGCCGATGCCCCGGGTCCTCTCCCGCTACCAACCTGGTAGCCGGCCTACTGCGGGGGTCCCGAGGCCAGTTGGACCGTGGCCGTCTGGGTCTGGCCCGAAGCGTCCGTCCATCCCACCGACACGCTGGTGCCCGGGTGGAAGGGCTCGATCAGATTGGTGAGCGAGGACGCCGACGTCACGGGCTGGCCGTTGAACGAGGTGATGACGTCACCAGCGACGATCCCGGCGCTTGCCGCCGGGGTGTTCGGGACGGCCCCGACCACAAGGGCTCCAGAGGTGGGCGCGGTGGTGCTACCACCGAAGCCGCCGAAGCCGCCCGATGAACTGGCCGAGGAGGCCGCCTCCACTTCGACACCGAGGAAACCGGTGCCACCGATGTGGATGACCGAGGAGCTGGTACCACGCTCGATCTGCCGGGCGATCGACAACGCCTGGTCGATGGGGATGGAGTAAGCCTGGACTCCGGCGGCGGTGCCGTTGGGCTGGAGCGTGAAACCGGCCGAGGCGGCGGTGTCCATCCCCAGCACCTTCCCCGACGGGGTCACGAGCGGACCTCCCGAGTCTCCGGGCTGGATGCCGGCGTTGGTCTCGATGAGGCCCTTCAGCTGCTCGGTGGTCCCGTCGCCCGAGTCGCTGGCGGTGATGGACTGGTTGAG
>DAHXOA010000047.1 GCA_027365145.1 Acidimicrobiaceae bacterium
CGGGTTCGGCCTTCGCCGGGGAACACAGGCGCTCGGCCACGGACAGCACCGCCGGCAACGCCACCTGGGCCCGGACCCAGCCGTCGTCCCGCTCGCACCCGAGCTGGAGGCGCTCCCCGTCCAGTTCCAACTCTCGCACACCGCTGACGAAGGGCAGGTCGAGCAGCTCGGCGATCTCCGGTCCGACCTGTCCCGTGTCGGAGTCCACGGCGTGGAGACCGGTCAGCACCAGGTCGAACGGTCCTTCCCGGCGCACGATCGCCGCCAGGGCACGGGCAGTGACCAGCGAATCCGAACCGGCCAGGGCCGGGTCGCTCACCAGCACCGCCGAGGTAGCCCCACACGCCAGTGCTTCCCGCACTGCGTCCTCGGCACCCGGGGGGCCCATGGTCACGACCACGCAGCTCCCGCCGCTCTCGGTCGCCATCGTCACTGCCTGCGCAACCGCCCGGCGACAGAACGGATCGATCTCAGCTCCCACCCCGTCGCGGACGAGCCGGCCGTCGGGCCCCAGGGCCAGCTCCTCGAACACCGGGATCTGCTTGATGAGCGCCGCGATCCGCAGTGGGCGCGCGATCACCACCGTTCGGGATGGTCGGGATCATCGGGATGGTCGGGATGGAGGGTCATGCCGGAATACCGTCCGGTCGACCTCCAGCCACGGCCAGCGCGTCCACCGCGATCAACCCGTGGTCCGGCGTGACCAGTACCGGATTCACGTCGACCTCGGTGATCTCCGGGTACCCGGCCATGAGTGCGTCCAGGGCCACTAGCGCGTCCGCAACCGCGTCGAGGTCGACGGGCGCCCCGACGATCGCCTCGATCCCCCGGTGCACGGCATCGAGGCCACGGACCGAGAGCGGGAGGCAGGCAGCCACCCGGCGCAACCCCGCCTCTTCGACCTGGGCTCCTCCCGGTCCCACGAGTAGGACCGGTCCGTACTCCCGGTGGCGCAACGCGCCCAGGGCGACAGCTCCCACCGAGCTGACCATCGGCTCCACGACCACGCGGGCGCCGTCGAGTCCCTGGTCCCGGGCGGCCTGGACCAACCGGTCGACGGTGGCCTCCAATGCCGGACGGTCGGCCTCACCCACCGAGACGAGCCCGAGGCGGGCCCGATGGGGGGCACCGGGGTGGTCGACCTTCACCACCCAGGGTGGGGTAGGAGCGACCTGGTCGACGGCGGCCAGCACCTCCCCGGTGCTCTGGCCGGCAGCCATGACCACGTAGGGCATCCCCGCCGCCGCCAGGGCCGGGCCGACCACGGTCTCGGTGAGGACGGGGCCGGCCGGGAGCGGGCCGGGTCGCCGGGTGGTACGCACCTCCAGCGCGTGCAGCACTGCCGGCAACGGCTGCCTCGGCTGGGCCGCGAGCGACCGCACCAGGTCGGGAATGGTTGCGACCACTCGCGCCGTTCCGGCCTGGGCCGCCACCTCCCCGTCGGGAGCGCCTGCCCACACGAACCACGTGGGGACCGGAAGGTCGGCCAGGTGCCCCGAGAGCGTCCGGTAGGCATCCAGCATGCGATCCCCGAACGTGAAGTAGAGGGCGACGGCGTCGATGGCCGGGTCGCTCCCGACGACACCGATCACCTCGTCGAGACGCCCCAGGTGCCGGTTGAACATCCCCGTGAGGTCGACCGGGTTCCCGTCCCCGGCCAGGCCGACGTCGAGCGCCCGGAGCGCTCCGCGCGTAGCCGGTGACAGCTCGGGCACCTCGGCGACTGCGCCGACCTGGTCGGCGATCATCGCCCCCGCACCGCCCGACATGGTGATGACGCCGAGACCGGGTCGAGCCGGCAGGACCGACGGGCGGCCCAGCGCGCAGACGGCCTCGGCGAAGGTGACCTCGTCCCCGACGAGCGTCACCCCCTCCTCCCGACACACGGCCTCGAACAGCTCCGCCTCGCCGGCAGCCGACGCGGTATGGGACAGGGCGGCGCGTTGGGCCGCCACCGTCGAGCCGACCTTCAACGCCACCACCTTGCAGCCCATGGCCATGGCGTGGCGGCACGCCTCCCGCCACGCCATCACGTCCCGCACGCCCTCGAGGTAGCAGCCGAGGACACGGACCTCCGGCCGCTGCGCCAGGTAGCCGACCAGGTCGGCGACGCCGAGCGCCGCCTCGTTCCCGGTGCTCACGTAGTACGAGAACCCGACGCCCCTCCGGCGAAGCTGCTCGGCCAGGACGAAGCCCATGGCTCCCGACTGGCTGACGAGCGCCACCGGGCCGGGCCGACGCTCCCGACCCAGGAACCCCGACACCGAGACGACCACGTGGCCCGGACCGCTCACGAGCCCGAGACAGTTGGGCCCCAGGAACGGGAGCTCGCCGGCCGCCCCCACGAGCTGGTCCTGGAGCGCCCGGCCCTCCTCGCCTTCCTCAGCGAACCCCGAGGAGAACACCACGGCCCCGCCGACATCGGCACCCACCGCGCCCGTCTCGGTGATCACCTCGATCGCGCCCTTGGCCGGGATGGCCACGATCAGGACGTCGATCGGACCGGCATCGGCCAGGCTGTCCACCCCGGGGATCTCCGGGTCCGGTTGGCGCGGGCGGAGCGCCACGACCTCCCCAGTGAAGCCCCCCGCCCGTAGGTACTGGTAGGCAGCCCGCCCCCACGCCTCGGGTCGGGGGGACAGCCCGGCAATGGCGATCCGCTGGGGGAAGAAGAGCCGGTCGAGCCGGCGGTGGTCGACGGCGCGTGGGCCTGGCGTCGTCTGGCCGTGTGCCACGTCCGTCACTGGGCCGCCAGCTCTGCCGCCACTGCGTGCTCCACGGCGGTACCGGTGAAGAAGTCGGGGTTCACGTCGGTCAACAGGCGCATGGGGTTCGTGAAGACGAACCGCCGGAAGTCGGCGTCGGAGACCAGGCCGTGCTCGACCAGCTCGTAGGCCTCCTCCAGCACCTCGCGCATGTCGGGCACGTCCCAGTGCCCGATGTCCGAGGAGAACACGGCGTTCAGGCGAGCCCCGGTCGGGTTGACCCGGGTGTCGAACGCCCACGCGTTCGTGGCGTCGTCCGCCTCGCAACCGAAGAAGAAGCTGGGCACGAACCGGTCGACCAGCTCCTGGACGCTGCTCACGTCAGCTGCGGCGAAGTCGTCGAGCCGGCCCCGGTCCTGGACGTCCGGCCACAGCTGGCCGATGTGACGGTCGAGCTCACCCACGTAGGGCTCCTGCAACGGGCTGGCGTAACGCTCCAGCAGCTCGGCGAGCAACTCCCGGTCGAGGTACTGGGGGTCGTAGTTGGCCATCGCCTCTCCGTTGCGCTTCTCCCAGTGACCGGCGAGATCGCTCAGGAGCATCGTGGCCCACCCCACGCCCGCCTCCAGGAACATGAAGCGCAACTTCGGGAACCGTCGGGTCACCCCGCCGAAGAACAGCGCCTTGCACAGGGCCTCCGAAGCGGCGGCGAAGTGCCCGATGTGGTTGTACATGTAGTTGGTGACCGAGACCCGGCTCCCCCAGCCCATCCCTCCGGAGTGGAAAGCCGGCGCCACCCGGAGCGCTTCGCACCGCGCCCACACGGGGTCGTAGTCGTAGGCGCTGTCGAGGGCCAACGGGTCGATCCACGTGCCTCGCCGGGTACCGTCGGAGTCCAGGATCGGTCGCCGGACGTGCCCGGCCATCATGAGCGCCTTCAGCCCGAGCTCCCCGACGGCGTGGTCGAGCCCGTCCAGAGCCTCCTCGGGGGTGTGCATGGGAATGGCAGCTGCCGGCGCCATGACCGCGGCATGGGAACCGAACACCTCGGCGTGGTAGCGGTTGACCGCACGGCACGCTGCCCGGCGCAGCTCGGGGTCCTCCAGGTGGGTGACCGCCAGCCCCACCGAAGGGTAGAGCACGGTGAAGTCCAGGCCGATCTCGCCCATCCGCTCCTCCAGGAGACGAGGGAGGACCGACGTGGCGTGGTCGACCGTATGGCGGGTCGGCAGTGCCCACCACGGGGGCCGGACCATCCGGTTGGCCATGCGCTCCTCGGGGGTGTGGCGGTACCAGCCGGCCACCTTCGTGAACTTCTCCACCGCCTTGGCCCCACCCTCCTCGCGCAAGAGCTCCAGTAGCGCCGGGACGTACTCGACCTCGTGCCCGTCGGCGTCGATGACCGGATGACCGAGCCGCTCGTGGACGGATGCCGAGTGGGACGCCGTGACGGTGGACATCGTTTCCCCCTGGAGTTAGCGTTCTGTTAGATGCAATGCTCGCGCCAACGGGCCGACTCGTCAAGACCCGGTGGCGGTATGCCGAAGGAACAGGAACGAGCGCACGCGCATCGGGATGTCGTGACCGGCCCGGAGCGCGCCCTACCATAGGGGCCGACAACAAGGGGAGGCGATGCGCAGTGGACATGCACACGGGGACACTTCCCGGTCGATGACCGCCATCCAGTCCGAACGCGGATGCGGCGCATCCGCCGCCAGTCCGGCCGCGGCGACCGCGCAGGACGGCGACGAGCCCCTGTCCGGACGAGCGGCGACCGAGGCGGCACTGGAAGCGGCCGCCACCACCCTGCTGAAACGGTATGGGGTTCTCGCCGGCTTGAACCTCCGGGAGGTCGCCGACGAAGCGGGGGTCAACCGCGGTCTCGTCTACCACTACTACGGGTCACGCGGGAAGCTGCTCCGGCGTGCGCTACGCCGACGGGGTCACGAGAACTTGGCGGAGCTGGCCGCCCAGGACGTGCTCCCCTTCCGCCAGCGGTGGTCCCGCTTCTTCCGGACGACGGTCACCCACCCGGAGCCCATCGCCCTCACCACCCTGCTCGTGCTGGACGGAACCGAGCCCATCCGGGTCATGCCCCTGCGCGACAGCGTGCAGAAGCGGCTCCGCCAGGACGTCGAACGCGGCGAGATCGACCCCGACGTCGACCTCATCGCCTTCCACGCACTCCTCGTCACCGCCGCGTATGGCTACACCATCTACCGGGAGTCCTTCGCCAGGGAGCTCGGCGTCGAGGTGGACGAGCTCGACGCCCGTGTCGGCGCACTGGTCTTCGACCGCATCATCCCGGCCGTGACGCCCGACGCACAGCGCGACGCCGACGCCGCTGGTCACTGACTGGTCACTGACTGGTCGCCCTCGCCCGGCTGCCCGCGGCGGCCCCTGCCATCATGGGCGGCTGCGAAGGCAGCGACCCGGCGGTCGCGGTCCGCGGCAAGACGCCCCGATGCCTCTTCGACGACGCGCCGGGCGGCGTCCAGCGAGCCGCCCCGGGCATGCAACGCCGCCCGCTTCGTCACCGCGATCGCCACCGGTGAGGCCAGTGCGATCTGGCGAGCCAGCTCCACACACCGCTCGATCAGGTGGTCCCGGGCGACGACCTCCTGGACGAGTCCGACCTCGCGGGCCCGTGCCGCCGCGAGGCGCTCGCCGGCGAGGAGCAGCCACAGCGCCGTGCCCGAGGGGATGGCGGTGATCAGGTGGTGGGTGGCCAGCGGCGCGACCAGGCCGTGGATGGGCTCGGGAAGGCAGAAGTAGGCCTCCGGGGCGGCCAGGCGGATGTCGCAGTCGAGAGCTCGTTCCATGCCCCCACCCACAGCCAGGCCGTTGACGGCAGCGATGAACGGCTTGGGGGAGCGGGACAGCATCTCCCGGGCCGCTTCGGGTACGCCGACCGCCGGCAGGCCGTCGTGGGCCCGGGCCGCCACCTCCTTCAGGTCCCGCCCGGCGGAGAAGGCCCGGCCCGCTCCGGTCAGGATGCCGGCTCGCATGTCCGGGTCACGGTTGAACTCGTCGACCGCCTCGGCGAGCTCGTGCCAGAACGCCAGGTTCTGGGCGTTGAGCTGCTCCGGCCTGTTCATCGTGAAGATCGCGTACCTGTCGAACCGTTCGTAGACCAGTGCCACCATGGGCGATCTCACCTTCCCCCTGCTCTGCTCAGCGCCGTCCGTGCACCCCGGAGCTCGTTGCTGTTGCCCGATTGCTGTTGCCCGGCGCCGGTACTCAGTTTAGCATTATGTCCGAACAGGCCAGTTCGGCCGCGCGACAGCTCCGACAGCGAAGAGACGAAGAGAAGGGAGGAGCCTCGGGTGACCGAAGGCCCTGAGCCAGCTTCCCAAGGGCCCGCCCCTGGACGCACCCGGGGATCCGGTCCTGCCCCGGGCCCGGGGCAGGGTCCGTTCACGGGCCTGAAGGTCGTCGAGTTCGGCCGGTTCATCGCCGTCCCCTACTGCGGCCAGCTCCTGGCCGACGGCGGGGCGGACGTGGTGAAGGTCGAGCCGCTCGGCGGCGACCAGTCCCGTTCCAACGGGCGGCTCCCCACCGGTGACAGCCGCCAGTTCCTCAACAAGAACCGGGGCAAGCGCTCGCTCGCCGTCGACCTCGCCTCCCCGGCCCTCGCCGGTGCGATCTCGACCCTCGTCACCCGGGCCGACGTCGTGCTCGCCAACTTCCGCCCCGGCGTCGCCGCCAGGCTGGGCATCGACTACGAGACCGTCGCCGCCGCCAACCCCCGGGTCGTCTACGCCGTCAACACGGCGTTCGGCAACCACGGCCCGCTCGGTGGGGCGGCCGGCATGGACATGGTCATCCAGGCCTACACGGGCTTGTGCCACATGACCGAGTCCGGCCCCCAGCCCCAGGTCGAGTCGATCGTCGACTACACCGCCGCGCTCCTGCTCTCCTTCGGGGTAGCGACCGCGCTCTACCACCGGGAGCGCACCGGCGTCGGCCAACGGCTCGACGTCTCGCTCCTCCAGGCGTCGCTCTTCCTCCAGAACAACCACGTCGGGCACATCGAAGCCACCGACCAGTGGCGCCGCGACCTCAGTACCTGGCTCGCCGACGCTTTCGCCACCGGGCGCGACTGGCGCGACGTGGTCGAGCACTGGGGGGAGGCCACCGGGCGTGACTCGACGAGCGCCTACTACGGGATCGTCCGCACGGCGGATGGCTACCTCGCCATCGGGAGCGGCGGTGAGGACCTCCGCCGACGAGCAGCCGGCGTGGTCGGACGTTTCGGTGACCTACCGGACCCCGTAGGCAGCTCGGCGCACGACGCTGCTGCCCGGGCGATCCTGGCCACCCGCCCGAACATCGAGTGGGAGCGTCTACTCGTCGATGCAGGCGTGCCCGTCGCTCCCCTGCGGTTCCGGGAGCAGCTCGTCGACGACGAACAGGCGTGGTTGAACGGCTACCTCGTACGGGTGCCCCACCCCCGCCTCGGCACGCTGACGCTCGTCGCCCCACCGGTGGCGCTCGGCGCTTCCGCGTTCCGACCGGGAGGCACCCCGCCCGACCTGGGCGCCGACAGCGTCGAGGTGCTCCGAGAGCTCGGGATCGACGCCGACACCGTCGAAAAGCTGGCTCGCGAGGGCATCGTCGCCACCGCCCAGCCGAGCTGACAGGAGCCGCTCCGCTGCCGCTGGCGCTACCCGACTGGCCGACGGGTGGGGTGGCTCCGGCCGGCTACCCCAGTCGGGTCAGCGTCGCCTCTGCCTCGGTGACCAGCCCGTCGAGCACCTCGTCCACGGTCGTCAGGTGGTCGAAGTACCCGATGCTCTGACCGGCCGGGGAGTGCATGAGCGGCTCGACCCGGTGCTCTTCGATAGCACCGAGCAGATCGCCGACAAGGATGTCCTGGTAGGGCATGCGCAGCGGTGCCACCGCACCGGGACGGGCCCACTCGTCGCTCCATGCCGTGCGGACCTGGCGCAGGGTCTTGCCGCTGTCGGCGCGGGAGATCACCGTGTCGTCTGAGCCGGCAGCGAGCAGCTTGGCCAGCACGACGGGATCGGGATGCGCCTCCTCGGTGACGAGCCACGCCGTGCCCAACCAGACCCCCTGCGCCCCCATGGCGAGGGCGGCGGCGATGTGCCTTCCCGTCGCCACGCCACCGGCAGCGAGGACTGGGAGCGGCGCGGCGAGATCGACGATCTGGGGCACGAGGGAGAAGGTCCCGATGGTCCCGGTGTGCGCCCCGGCGTCGTACCCCTGGGCCACGAGGATGTCGGCACCCGCCTCCATCGCCCGGCGGGCGTGGTCCGGCCGCCCGATGAGCGAGACGATGCGTTTCCCTTCCGCTCGTGCCCGACCGATCACGCCGGGGGGGCTGCCGATCCCCATGGCGAACACGTCCACGTCCGACCGGAGCACGGCGTCGATCTGGGCAGCCGCCATCTCCTCGGACCGCACGAAACGCGACCGCATCCCCGGGCCCGTTCCGGCCGGCACGCCGTAGCGCTCGACCAGCTCGGCGACGAACGCCCGGTGCTCGTCGGGGATCTCCGCCTCGATTGCGGCCCGGTCGTCACGCTCGGGCATGCCCTGAGGCAGCACCAGGTCGATCCCGAAGGGGCGGTCACCGATCCGGCGCCGGATGTCCTCCAACGCAACCGCGATCTCCTCGGGGGTCATCCGGGTAGCACCCAGCACGCCGACCCCGCCTGCGTTGCAGAGCGCCACCACCACGTCGACGGCGTGGCAGAACCCGAAGATCGGGTAGTCGACGGCGAGGGAACGGCTGAGGTCGGTAGCGAGCGGGGAGGGCGCCGACCGGGCAGACGGCGCCGTCACGACGCCACCCCCTCGATGGGTGCTGGCCGGGCTGCGGGTTCGGCCGAACCTGCCACGGTGCGGACTGGGCGTCCCTGGCGGCCCAGCTCCGAGCGGGCCAGGACCATCTTGTGCACCTCGTCGGGACCGTCGGCGATCCGGAGCGTCCGGGCACTGGCGTACATAGCACCAAGGGGGGTGTCGTCACTGACGCCAGCACCCCCGTGCACCTGGATGGCGCGGTCGATCACCTCACAGGCCATCCGGGGCACCGAGACCTTGATCATGGCGATCTCGTCGCGGGCAGCGCGGGATCCGTCCCGATCGACCTTCTCCGCCGCGTGCATGACCAGCATCCTGGCCTGGGTGATGGCGATCCGGGACTCGGCGATCCAGTCGCGGATCACTCCCTGGTCCGCCACCACGCTCCCGAAGGCGGTCCGGGTGCGGGCCCGATCGCACAGGAGCTCGAGGGCCCGCTCGGCCATGCCGATCAACCGCATGCAGTGCTGGATGCGGGCGGGTCCGAGCCGGAGCTGCGCCACCGCGAACCCCTCACCCTCCTCGCCCAGGAGCGAGTCGGCTGGGACTTCGACGCCCTCGAAGGCCAGCTCGGCATGGCCACCGGTCCGGTAGCCGTACACCGACAGCTGGCGCACCACCCGGAGGCCGGGCGCGTCCATGGGCACGACCAGCATGGAGTGGCGGTGAGCAGCCGGAGCAGCCGGATTGGTCACGCCCATGACGATGGCGAACCTGCACCGATCGTTGACCGCCCCCGACGTCCACCACTTCCGTCCGGTCACCACATAGCCGTCAGCAGTGCGCTCGATACGCGTGGCGATGTTCCTGGCGTCGGAGCTCGCCACCGCCGGCTCGGTCATGGCGAAGCATGACTTGCACTCCCCGTCGGCGAGCGGGCGGAGCCACTGCTCCTTCTGGGCCGGAGTTCCCACCCGCAGCAGCGTCTCCATGTTCACCGAGTCCGGCCCGGCGCAGTTGATCGCCTCGGCGGCCGGCGTGCTCCGACCGGTGATCTCGGCAAGCGGTGCGTACTCGGCATTGGTCAGGCCGCGACCCCACTCGTCGTCGCTGAGACAGAGGTTCCACAGGCCGCGGCGCTTCGCCTCGCCCTGCATCTCGGCCATCACCGTCGGCGTGGAGCGTCCGTGGAGCTCGGCTGCCTCGTGACGGTAACGCTCCTCGCCCGGTACGACGACCTCCGCCATGAACGACTCGAGCGCGGTGCGCAACGTGTCCACCTCAGCCATCAGCTCCCCCTCCTAGTTGTGCTGGTTCTACGACGCCTGGTCCGACGCCGCTCTCTGGATCTCCGAGGAACTGCCGGCCGAGGTCGATCAACCGAGCCCGGAGCCGGTCCTCGCGGTCGTAGTCGAACCGGCCGGCGAACGGAGCGGGCACCTCCCCCTCCGCTGGTCGGTGCTCGGCGAGCCAGCGCGCCGTCAACCGTGTCGCCTCTTCGACACCGACGACGTCGCGGTAGCCCAGGACCTCACGAGCATGGCCGAGGTCGAGGATCAGGCTGGACTTCTCCGCCAGGGGAAACACCCCCCGGCACCACGGGGCCGGCATGGCGACGAGTTCGAGGGGAGCGTCCAGTGCGTCGGCGATCACCGAAGCCACCGTGGCGGCGCTGAGGACACGTTCGTCCCCGGCGTTGAAGATCTGCCCCGCCGCCGCCGGAACCTCCGCGGCCAGGAGCACCAGGTGGGCCAGGTTGTCCACGTAGCCTCGCTGGAAGTACGTGGTGCCGCCCTCCGGCAGGATGACAAAGCGCCGGCCGTCGAGGATACGGCGCACAATGGCCCATTCGTGGGCCAGGTACGACCGTGGACCGTACACGCCCGGGTAGCGGACGATGACCGCTTCGAAGTCCCCGTCTGCATGCTGGGCCAGGAGTTGGTCCTCGCCCTCTGCCACCTTCCCCGTGTACCCGGCGGCATCCCGTTGGACGGGAGCCGACTCCGGCACCGGCAGGGGAAGCCGCCCCTCCGGGGTGGGACGCATCGATCCGGCGTAGACGGGCTGGCCGGTCACCGCCACCAGCCGACCGACCTTGGTGGCGAGCTGGCGGGCCACTGCCTTCAATCGGCCCGACGTACACACCGCCAGGTCCCACTCCCGCTCGCCCAGGGTCGAGACGATCTCGTCGTGATCCCGGGGATTCCCGAGCAGGCGCTCGACCTCGCCGTCGAAGACCACCGGATGCGCTCCGGTGTGAAAGATGGTGACGTCGTGCCCCCGGGCGAGGAGGCCGTTGACGATCGGGACCCCGGTCGGCCCGGTACCACCGACGACGAGGGCGGTGGTCACCGGACGACCCCGTCAATAGTGTCGGTGACCGTAGCGAGCGCGCCGACGATCCGGGCCAGTTCGGCGACGTCGAAAGCGCCGAGCCTCCGGGCCGACCACCGATCCACCGCCGACCGATCCACCGCCGACCCGGTCCGGTGCCATCCCTGCCGGGCGTGGGCGGCGAAGGCCTGCGCCAGGCGGTCGGGAGGCGCCGGGAGCACCACGGGACCCGTTGTCGTCCGTTCCAGATCTAGCATTCTGTCAATCAGTGTGGTACACCGGACCCGTCCCGTCAACCAGGCACGTGGTGATCTCCACGAGGTGCCGCCGGGAGCAGACCACGAGGGTGCAGCTCGGCTGCACCTCGCGGTCCCGAGGGAGGGAGAGGAGCCCATGGCGAACGAACTGGTCCTAGTCGAGCGGGACGGACCCCGGGCGGAGATCGTGTTGAACCGTCCCCACCGCCGGAATGCCATCGTCCCGACGCTCGTCGAATCGCTCATCGACGTGGTCGGCCAACTCGCAAGCGACGGCACCGTTGGCGCAGTGCTCCTACGAGGGGCTGAGGGCACGTTCTGCTCTGGCATGGACCTGAAGGAGTTCGCCGCCACCTCCGATGGCGAGTCCGCCCGAGGGTTTCCCGCCCGGTGGGCCGCCCTCCACCGCTCCCTGGCGGCCCTACCCGTCCCGCTCGTCGGAGCGCTGGAGCGTGCCGCCATCGCCGGTGGCGCCGCTCTGGCCCTGGCATGCGACCTCCTCGTGGTGGGCGAAGGGGCGTTCCTGCACATCTCCGAGGTAGAGCTGGGACGGGCGGCGCCGGTCAACGTCGCGTGGCTGACCGCCAAGCACACGCCGGCGCTGGCGCTGGAGGCTGTCGTCGCCGCACCCCGCTACGACGCCCGGTCGATGCAGGCCAAGGGTCTGGCCCACCTCGTCGTCCCCGACGCCGAGGTCGTCACCGCCGCCCGCTCGCTCGCCGACCGGCTCGGCTCCTACGACCGCCCCGCAGTCGTGGCGCTGAAGGACTCGCTGCGGGCCGCCACCGGGAACGACTTCGACGACGTCCTGGAACGGGTGACCAGGGCCGGGACATCCGGGGCCGCGTCATGACGCCCGGCGCGCCCTCCGAGACAGAGACGGCGAAGACGGGGGAGACGGCGAACGGGCCTGCCCACCTCCTCGAATCCGACCTCCGCACCGAGGTCCGGAGGTGGATTGCCGCCAACCGCCTCGACGGGCTCGACCCGGGAGGGGCTCACGAGCCCTACGACCACGAACAGACGGCGGTCGAGGCGACGTGGATCGAACGCCTCCGGGAAGGGCGCTGGCTCTGCCTCTCCTGGCCTCCCACCTACGGCGGGCGCGGGCTGACGGGAGTCCAGTGCGCGGTCGTCAACGAGGAGTTCGCTCGGGCCGGGCTCCCTCGGCCCCACCTCGGGATGGGCGAGACGTTGCTCGCCCCCGCTGTCCTCGCCTACGGCACCGACGAGCAACGCCGGCGCGTCCTTCCCCGGATCCTCTCCGGCGACGACGTCTACTGCCAGGGGTTCTCGGAACCCGACGCCGGCTCGGACCTCGCCAGCCTACGTACACGGGGCCTCGTGGACGGCGACGAGTTGGTGATCACCGGGCAGAAGGTGTGGACGTCGGGGGCACACCACGCCAACATGATCTTCACGCTGTGCCGGACCAATCCCGACGCGCCGCGCCACCGGGGGATCTCCTACGTGCTCGTACCCATGGCCGACAACGGCATCGAAGTCCGCCCTCTCCGGCAGATGGCCGGTGCGCACGGGTTCAACCAGGTCTTCTTCACCGGCGCCCGCGCTCCGCTCGACAACGTCATCGGCGGCCTCGACAACGGGTGGCGGGTGGCGATGACCACCCTCGGAGCCGAGCGCGGTGGGAACGCGACGACCCAGCACCTCGGCTACGAGCGAGAGCTCCGTTCCCTCGTGGAGCTGGCCCGTGCCGCCGGACGGAGCTCGGATCCACTCATCCGGCAGCGGCTCGCTCAGGCCTTCATCGACGTGCGCCTCATGGAGTACGCCGGCCTCCGGCTGCTGGCCGCGCTGTCGCACGGTGACGAGCCGGGCCCTGCTGCCTCGGTGGACAAGCTGTCCTGGTCGGAGTACCACCGGCGCTTCGGGGAGCTGGCGATGGACGTCCTGGGTGCGGCCGCCACGGTCCGTCCCGACGGACCCGGCTACGAGATCTCCCCGTTCCAACGCGTCTTCTTCGAGAGCCGGGCTCGCTGCATTGCCCGGGGGTCGAGCGAGGTGCAACGCAACGTGATCGCCGAACGCGTCCTCGGGTTGCCGCGGTACTGACCGGTACTGACCCGTCCTACCGGCCACGTGCCGAACACCACGTGCCGAACACCACGGGCCGCGTCCGACCACTACCGTCGCGTCCGGCGACACCGCGCCGCGGCTGCACGCGCAGACCCGGCTCACCTCCGACCGGAACGAGCATTCTGTGACAGCGTCCCCATCCCCCCATCCACCTGCCACCGACAACGCAACCATTCGCCAGGAGCGCCGCTTGACGACCGAGCTTCCCGGCCCGCTGTCGAGGGCGCTCGGAGCGAGGCGGGATACGGCTGTCGCCAGCTCGGTCGGGTCGTCGGTGCCGATCTACGTCGCGTCCGGCTCGGACGCCATCATGGTCGATGTCGACGGTAACCAGCTGATCGATCTCGGTTCGGGTATCGCCGTCGCCGGGGTCGGGCACGGTGCCCCAGCGATCACCGAGGCCGTCTCGGCCCAGGTGGCCCGCTTCACCCACACCTGTTTCATGGTGAACCCCTACGAGGGCTACGTGGCCGTGTGCGAACGGTTGAACGCCCTGGCACCCGGAGACGGCCCGAAGAAGTCGGCCCTCTTCAACTCCGGAGCGGAAGCGGTCGAGAACGCGGTGAAGATCGCCCGTCACGTGACCGGCAGGCAGGCGGTCGTGGTGTTCGACCACGCCTACCACGGGCGGACGAACCTCACCATGGCGCTGACGGCGAAGACCCTTCCCTACCGGGACGGCTTCGGGCCGTTCGCACCCGAGGTCTACCGGCTACCGATGTCTTACCCGTACCGCGATCCAACCGGCATGACCGGAGAGGAAGCAGCGACCCGGGCCATCGGGCAGATGGAACGTCAGGTCGGGGCCACGCGGGTGGCATGCATGGTGATCGAGCCCATCCAGGGGGAAGGCGGGTTCGTGGTGCCTGCACCCGGCTTCCTCCCGAGACTCGCCCGCTGGTGCCGGGACCACGGTGCCCTCTTCGTCGCCGACGAGATCCAGACCGGGCTGTGCCGGACCGGAACCTGGTTCGCGTGCGAACACGAGGGCGTGGTACCCGACCTCCTCACCACCGCCAAGGCGCTTGCCGGGGGCTTCCCCCTTTCAGCCGTCACCGGTCGCAGTGACATCATGGACTCGGTGCACACCGGAGGTATCGGGGGGACCTACGGTGGCAACCCGGTGGCGTGCGCCGCGGCGCTCGCCGCCCTCCGGATGATGGACGACCTCGACCTGGTGGGCGCGGCCCGGCAGATCGGCGAGCTCATGGCCGGCCGGCTCGCGGCGCTCGCCCGGAACCAGGCATGCATCGGAGACGTCCGTGGCCGTGGGGCGATGATGGGCATCGAGCTGGTCCGACCGGGCACCTGCGACCCCGACCCCGATCTCGCTACCCAAGTCGTCCGTGCCTGCTACGAACAGGGTGTCGTCGTCCTCACGTGCGGGAGCTACGGGAACGTGATCCGACTGCTCCCCCCGCTGGTCATCGAGCACGCCCTCCTCGCCGAGGGGCTCGACGTGCTCGCCGAATGCGTGGAGCACTCCACCCGATCCTGATTTTCCCGCCCACCTTCCCCCAGAGGTGGGCCAGCCACGGCTCAGCCACAGCCAGCCAGGCCCAGGCACGGCCAGCGGTGGCGATCGGGGCCATCACGCCTGCCCGGTATCGTCGTGGTTATGCTTCGATCCCGGGCGCCCGCCGTCTCCGACGCCGGGTGAGTGGGTGCGCGGGTGAGCGGGTGAGCGGGGCGGTCCTTCGTTGGCGCGCCCGGGTCCGCCAGCCATCCCGGGCATGGAGCGTCGCTCCGTTCGTGATCGCCACGACCGTGCTCGGGCGCTCCGGGCAGAACGTAGCCCAGACCACCTACCCCCTCGTCGGGAAGGAGCTACTCGGCCTCCCGGGAGGCATCATCGGGATGCTCGCGGCTGCAGCCGGGGTGGCCAGCATCCTCTCGTCGGTGCTCCTGGCGGGCAGGGCCGCCGAACGGACAAGGCTGGTGCTCCTCACCGTAGGGCAGAGCCTGGGACTCGTCGCGTTCGTCCTGTTCGCCCTACCCACCGGTGTCCTCGGTATCTGGCTCGGTGCGATCGCCCTCGGGATCGGCGGTGGGATCGTGTTCCCGACGTTGATGACGGTGGTCGGCACCGGCCGGCGCGACGAACGGGCCAAGGCGCTCTCGGTATTCGCCCTCGCCTTGTCTGCCAGCCTGGTCGCCGGGCCCCTCGTCGAGGCAGCGACCCTCCACCTCCTCCACAACTCGCTGCGTGACGCCTTCGTCGCGCTACTCCCCCTTCCTGTCGCGTCCACCGTTATCAGCGGGTACCTGGCCCTCGACCGCAGTCGCGCTGCCAGGAGGAACGCCACTGGGGCACCGCCGTCCACGGTGAACGCGCCCATGCAACCGACGGGACCCTTCGCTGGGGTGACCAACCGAAGAGGGATACCTGATCCGGCATGGACCCGAGAGTTCCGACCGGTCGTCGAGATCCCCTCCGACGGGTCACAGCCCCCTGGTCCCGACGAGGCCGCTCGCCCGGGTAGTCGCGCTCGTCCTGCGCCCTCCCGGCCATCCGAACGGTCCAGGGCGGAGCGATCGGCGTTCTGGGTCGCCGTCCTCACGATGGTGATGTACCAAGCGCCCTTCGTGGCGCTCGTCGCGTTCGGCGGGCTGCTCGCCCGGTACTCCGACCACGCGTCCGCCACCGTCATCGAGCTCGCGTTCGGCTTCTTCTTCACCCTGTCGTTCGGCGTCCGATGGATGGTCAGCCGCCACGCCCCCGTGGTGAGGAAGGCCCTGGCGCTGACGGTGGCTGCTACCGCCACCGTGGCGGGGATCGCGGTGCTGAGCGCGGTGCCCGGAATCGTGGCGTTCTTTGTCGGCATGGCGATCCTCGGTGTGCCCCACGGGCTGACCTTCCCGCTCTCGTCCTCGATCCTGGCCGAAGCGACCCCCGCCAACGACCTTGCCCGAGCGAATGGACGACTGATCGCGTTCTCGAACGTCATGACCGTCGTCGTACCCTTTGCCTGCGGTTGGCTGGCCGAGAACGTCGGCTACCGGATGATGTTCCTCCTGCTAGAGATTCCCGTCGGCGGGTTCGCCCTCGTGCTCTACGTCTTGCTGAGCCGGTCACCCCTCCCCCCACCCCCATCCGCCCCAACAACCGGCGTCGAATACCATCCGTGAGGATGACCGCTCCATCTACCCCACCCGCGCCGGGCAAAGCGGAGCGCGTTCAATCCACCTCGTCCGCCAGCGTGCTCCACAAGCCCTTGGCGCCCGTGCGCTCTGTGGGCTCAGTGGCAGCATGGGCCGGCGCGGTGCTGATCGTGCTCTCCGCGCTCATCCACCTCCATCTGTGGTCGACCGGCTACCGCCACATTCCCACCATCGGACCGCTCTTCCTCGTCCAAGCCGTGGCCGGGATCGCCATTGCCGTCGCCGTCTCGGTCCTACGCCATCCACTGACGGCACTGCTCGGCGCCGGTTACGCGTTGGCCACCGTCGGCGGCCTGTTGATCTCCGTGAACTTCGGGCTCTTCGGGTTCCAGGACAGCATCGACGCCCCGTACGCTCAGCTCTCGCTTGCGATCGAGGTCGCTGCCGCTGCCGTCCTGCTCGCCGGTTTCGTCGCCATGGTGCACCGCGGGCACCATTCTCCCCGCTGACTGGCTGGTGTCTCCCTGGCTGGCGGCTGCCAGCTCACCGACCGAGCGACCGTGCCGTCCGTCCAGGCGTCGGACCCCCGGGGCATCCTTGGATCCCATGTCCTCACGGGGCGTCCGGCGGGTCCGAGCCCGCCCTCGACCCCGATACCGCCTCGCGCCGGAGCATGAGGTAGAGGTTGTCGTCGATGGTGAAGGTGTCAACGAGTTCGAACCCGTCAGCGCTGGCGACGTCGAGCTGCGACGCCAAGTCCACCCGGGGGCCCTCGTTCACCAGACGTCCCCCGTGGACACGGACGACCCGGTGTTCGGCGGCCATTCCCCACCCTACCAACGGTCGCGAGCAGCGGATAGCAAAGATAGGGACTTTCGGCCCTGGCGAACGAACGCTACCGCGACCAAGATGGTCTGTGGCAGGACGTGAGCGAGCGCGGCACTATCGCCTGGGCGGCCGTTTCGGGAGGCTTGGTCGCGCGCGACCGGAGAGGAGGACGGATGGCGAAACGGTGTGCCGAAATCGAGACTGACGGGTGGTGCCGGTGACCGGGGTTGGAACCGGGAGTGGGGTTGGAACCCTTTTCGCGTCCATCGTCAACCTCACCGCCCCGGGCCACTACTTCCACTGGGGGTTCATTCTCATCTCGTTGGCCAACCTCCTGGTCATTGTGGCCATGGTCGTCCTGTTCGTCCTCGCGCTCCTTCTACCCTTCATCCATAGCCAGCGAAAGCGCTCGCGGTCCAACAGCGACGGGCAGAGTACCGGCGCCGGACCGTCCAGCGGAGTCAAGTCGAGTAGCGGTTTTGGCCCCACCAATCCGGCACCGAGCAAGGCTGCAGCCAAAACCACAGCCGCAACCGACAGCGATCCAGCCCTGTGGACGGCGAGGGTCCGCTCCGCCTGGCTCCGCCACCTCCCGCCGGAGAAGATGCTCCCTGACAGCCAGCCGGCCTACGTGGCGTCGTGGATCTACGTGTTCGGCGTGCTCACGATGGTCGCCCTCGCCGTCGTGATCGCCTCGGGGTGCGTGCTCGCCCTGGAAGGCCCGGTCTGGTGGCACGAGAGCTCCGTGGGGTTGTTTGTCAACTCCCTCCACCTGTGGAGCGTCGAGTGCTTCTTGGGGTTCATGGCGATCCATCTGTGGGGAAAGTTCTGGATGGCCTCGTGGAGAGGAAACCGCCAGCTCACCTGGATGACCGGCGTGGTGGCCTTCCTCATCGCAGTCTTCGAGGCGTTCACCGGCTACATGTCGCAGACCAACTTCGACTCCCAGTGGATCGCCTTCGAATCGAAGGATGCCATGAACGGCGCCGGGATCGGCGCGTTCTTCAACACGATGAACTTCGGACAGGCCCTCATGCTCCACATTGTCTTCATCCCGCTGGTGCTGGTCATCGTGGTGACGATCCATATCGTCATGGTGCGGCTCCGCGGTGTCGCACCGCCCATCGAGGCACTTCCCGAGCACCTGACCGACTCGGGCACGTCGCTATCGGAGAGCGGACGGACCGCGACCGACGCAACGACAGAGGAGACGACAGAGGAGACGACCGCGAAGACCACGCTGGCGGCGGAAGCGACCGTCGAAAGCGCCACAGCCGCTGGAGGGCAACCGTGACCGAAGCTAGCGCGCCAACTACTTCTCCCCTGCCGACCACCGATGCGAACACCCGGCGCGCCCGGCGTGACGCCCGTCGGCGCCTGGAAGCAGCGCCGTGGCGCGGGCCGGTGAGACGCTACGACATCCTGAAGGAGGGGACGATCGCCCTTGTGGTCGTCGTGATCCTCGTCGCGGTGCTGGCAATCCTGTTCTCCTCGCCGGACGTCCCGGCTGTCACCCTCCAGGAATGGGCGTCGGCGCAGCCCGTGGGCTTCACTCAGATCGCCTTGAGCGAGCTGAATGGCACGAGCACCTCTGCCACCTATGGACCGCCCTATAACCATGGTTCGGGCTCTGTCCAGTATCTCTACGGGGTCTCGATCCAACGGGCCATTGGGGTTACCGACCCCATCGATCCGGCGAAGGATTTCGTCCTCGACCCGCTCGGAACGGAGTCCGGCCAACCGGCGCTCACGGCCGCGCTCCATCGCTACAACCGCGCCCCGGAGGCCACGAAGATGGCGTGGGACGCCGCCTACGGAACGGCCCTCTCCAAGGCGTCCGTCGTCGATACCCGCATGGTCGTGCCGCCGGGGAACTACGGCCCCGTGGGCACCGTGCTCGCCGGATTCCTGGCCATGGCCCGGTCCGGCGGTCTCGACGCGCAGCTCGTCGCCCATTCGGACTTCTACACCACCAACTACACGAACCCCATCTTGTTCCTCGGCGACTCCGCCGTGGCCCAACCCAACAGTTACTGGAACAACATTGTCACCGCCCAGGACATGCAGGGCACCCAGTGGGGCATGATGAACGAGACCGGCTCATGGCCGGGCCAACCCTGGCTCTGGCTCTACACCATGTGGTACCAGGTGGGGCCCATGCATTCCTCGCGCAACGGCGACGTGGAGGTAATCGCCATCATGACAGTGCTCTCGCTCGGGCTGCTGTTCGTGCCATTCATCCCCGGCATCCGGGACCTGCCCCGCAAGATCCCCGTCCATCGCCTGGTGTGGAAGGACTACTACCGCACCTACGGGTCGACCCGGGACCACGCTGGCGCTGGCGCTGCCGATCCACCGCCACCGTCCGATACTCGGTGAGCTGACCGGCAGTGGCAGCTGGAGTTGTGCCAAGAGGCCGAGTGCCAGCGGTTGCACGGTGCCACCGTGCCACCGTGCCACCGTGCCACCGTGCCACCGTGCCACCGTGCAACGCTGGGCGATAACCGCGCTGTTCATTCCAACGGTAACTGTGGTGCGGTGGCCAGAGACGGCCGCGTAACCCGCCCCGCACTGCGGCTGCCTCCGGGAGGGTAGATCCGCTCCGGATCAAAGGACCGGAATGCCCGCTCCCCCACCCGGCCACCGACCACCTCGATCCACTCGGCGCCCGATCGGGTGTTGACGACATGGGCCAGGAACGCAAAGGCGACGCCGCGGCCCGCCTCACCCGATACGTCGATAGGGTCCCCCGCCTTCAGGCCGTTCCACCGCTCACTCCGTACCAGATGGGCATCAGCTCGGTCCCCCTCCGGGGACGGCGACGGGGAACGGCGGGTCCTGCTCGTCACCGTTCGCCTACCAACCTACTTGCGAGACAACCGGATCCGGATCGGTCGGGTGCCACGCCGATCATCTCACCCGTCGGAGATGGCCCCGGTCCCCATCTCGGTAAGGAAACTGAGCAGATCGTCGGCGTGCTCCTCCTCTACCGCCAGAATCTCCTCGATCATGCGCCGAGTCGTGGGGTCATCCTCACCCAGCCAGCGGGCGATCTCCTGGTATGAGGCGATCGCCACCCGCTCCGCCACCAGATCCTCACGCAGCATGTCCGTCAAGGATGTGCCCGCCACGTACTCGGCGTGACTGCGCTCGACGAGAGTTGCCGGGTTGAAGTCCGGCTCCCCGCGGAGTTGGACAATCCTGGCGGCCGCCATGTCGGCATGGCCTTGCTCCTCGTTGGCGTGCTGCAGGAACTCAGCGGCGACCGGACCTGAGCTCATTCCTTCCGCCATGTAGTAGTGCCGCTTGTAACGAAGCACACAGACCAGCTCGGTAGCGAGCACCTCGTTCAGCACACCGATCACGCGCTCGCGATCCGCACCGTAGGCATCGGTGATCGGTCCATCGGCAATGTGGCGGCGGGCGTTGTCCCGAAGCGTCTGGGTGGAGTTTCGCTGTCTTGAGCGACCTCGGCAATGGCTGCGTCCAATGAGAGCCCAGGTCATGCCGCACGCGTGAGCGTGTCGAGCAGACCGTCGATGATTTTCGAGTTGAGCGGCCCATCAGACGACATCGTCGAAAT
>DAHXOA010000076.1 GCA_027365145.1 Acidimicrobiaceae bacterium
GCGACAGCGGCGGCCAGGGCCGCCGGCTGCGCGGGGAGCAACGCATGACCGGCACTGGGGACGATCTCGACTAGGCAGCGCGGACCAAGCGCCTGCGCCAGCTCGATGGCGTTGCCGGGCGGCGAGATCCGATCGTCGGCCCCGACCACGGCCAGCACCGGGACCGGTTCGGGCGGGAGCCACCAGTCGTCGACCGACGTCGCCGCCGAGGCACGCGCCTGGGCGTCGGCGGCCTCGGACCACCATCCGACCGACCACGACGGCGGCACGTCGTTCCCCGGGGCGAAGAACGCCTCGGCGACGGCTGCCCGGTGGACTGCCGTTCCTTCCGGCAACGAGAAGCACTGGCCGAGCGCCGCCCGGGCGGCCGGATCGCCGGGAACCTTCCCCCCGCAGCCCAGGAGAACCAGCGAGCGCACGAGGTCCGGGCGGTCGGCGGCGATACAGCGGGCGACCCGGTTGCCAAAGGCGTGGCCAAGGAGGTCGACACCGCCGTCGCCCGCTCCAGGTGGGTCCGCCGTCCCGCCACTGGCGACGACACTGGCGCCGATACGGGCGACGACATCGGCGGCGATCCCGTGGAGACCGTCTTCGACGAGGTCGTCGACGTCGCCGAGGGTGGTGGTGTGGCCGACGCCGGGAAGGTCCAACGCCACGACGTCGTGCCCGGCGGCCCGCAGGTCGTCCGCCAGGTGGTCGAAGTCCGTGGCAGCCCGGCCGAGCGAGGGCAACAACACCACCGTCACCGTTGCGCCACCGTCACTGCCGGGACAGCTGTGCCCGGGCGTCCGCCGCCTCCGCTTCGGCCTCGGCGGTTCGTGAGCGCTCGGGGATCTCGAACACCAGGCGTCGGATGGTCCCGGTGAAGGGGAACGGCGCCACGTAGTCGTCACATGCCGGGGAACCCGGGTCCCGGCCGACGTCCATGCCGAGCGCCGAGATCATCCGCAGCACTCCGGGGATGGCGACCGCCTCCCCTTCCACACCGTCGACGACGACGACGGCTTCGGCGCCGTTCCGGCCGACCCGCGAGAAGCGCACCCCCACCGTGGCCTCCCCTACGGGCACATCCCCGGCGGAGACGGCCTGGTGGTGGTGGGTGTAGAGGTTGTAGTCGAAGACGACCCGGCCGTCCTTCACGTACAGGCAGAAGCCGCTCGTCGACGCACCGTAGGCGACGAGGACACCTTCCTCATCGGGCCCGGACCGCGTGATCTCGGCGTCGAGGAGGAACGACCGGGCCCCGAGCGGCGGCGCGGCATCGGCGTTCACGTGAGCCACCGGCGGGTAGAACACGAAACGGCGGCCGATCTCGGCCAGATGGCGGCGTCCGGCGGCCCCGAAGAGCTCACCGCTCCGGTCGTCGAGGGGCAGGCCGCCATGCCGTCCCGCCTCGGCCCACCATCGCTCGACGAGCTCGCGGAGCTTGTCGGGGCGCTCCGCCGCCAGATCGTGGCACTCCGAGAAGTCTTCGTCGAGGTGGTAGAGCTCCCAGGTGTCGTCGTCGAAGTCGGTGCCTTTCTCGTGGTAGGCGACGGCTTTCCACCCGTCGTGCCAGATTCCCCGGTGGCCGAACATCTCGAAGTGCTGGACGTCCTTCCGGGTCGGCGCAGCCGCACCCTCGGCCGTCAGCGTGTAGGCGAGGCTGGTCCCGCTCACCGGTTGCTGGGCCACGCCCCGGTACACATCGGGTGTGGCCAGCCCGGCCAGTTCCAGCACGGTGGGAGCGACGTCGGTCACGTGACAGAACTGGCGGCGGATCCCTCCAGGGTCGGCGATCCCCGCCGGCCAGTGGACGATGAGCGGGTCTCGCACCCCTCCACCGTGTGTGTTCTGCTTGTACCGCTTGAGCGGGGTGTTGCCGGCCTGTGCCCATCCCCACGGGTAGTTCGCGTTCGAGCGTGGTCCGCCGATGTCGTCCAGCCGGGACACGCTCTCCTCCAGGTCCTCGGGCACCCCGTTGAAGTACCGCATCGTGTCCAGGACCCCGATGGGCCCACCCTCCTGGCTGGCCCCGTTGTCCGACAGGAGCACGATCATGGTGTCGTCCAGGACGCCCAGCTCCTCCAGGGCGGCCACCACCCGGCCGATCTGGGCGTCGGTGTGGTCGAGGAAGGCGGCGAACGCCTCCTGGAGCCGGAGGGCCAGGCGCTGCTCGTCCACCGAGAGCTCCACCCATGGCCGCACGCCGGGGTTCCGGGGAGCCAGGTCCGTGCCGGGCGGGACGACGCCCATCCGGATCTGGCGGGCGAACCACTGGGCCCGGATCTCGTCCCAGCCGGCATCGAACCGGCCCCGGTACTTCTCCAGGTACGCCGGAGGAGCCTGGTGGGGCGCATGGGTGGCACCGAAGCAGAGGTAGAGGAAGAAGGGGTGGTCGGGCGCCAGCGAGCGCTGGTCACGGAGCATCGCCGTTGCCTGGGAGACCAGGTCCTCAGAGAGGTGGTACCCCTCCTCCGGGGTGGCCGGGGCGTCGACCGGCCGGTTGTCGCAGTAGAGCTCCGGGTAGAACTGGCTCGTCTCGCCCTGGAGGAAACCGTAGTACCGGTCGAAGCCCCGACCGAGCGGCCACTCGCCGAACGGCCCGGCGGCCGAGGTCTCCTCCATCGGCGCCAGGTGCCACTTGCCCACGGCCAGCGTGGAGTACCCGCCGTCGCGGAGCACCTCGGCCAGGGTGGCTGCGCTCGACGCGATCCGGCCGGTGCAGTTGGGGAAGCCACTCGACCAGTTGGACAGGCCGCGCATCCCCACCGCGTGGTGGTTCCGGCCGGTGAGCAGGCAGGCACGGGTGGGAGAGCACAGCGCAGTGGTGTGGAAGTTCGTGTAGCGCAGGCCACCGGACGCCAGCCGGTCGATGTTCGGTGTCTCGATGGTCGAGCCGTAGCACCCGAGATGGGAGAACCCGGTGTCGTCGAGCACGATGAACACCACGTTGGGCGCGCCGGGCCCCGGTCGCGGTGCCGGTCGCCACCAGGGGACCGACTCCGCTACCGTCCGACCGATCACGCCTCCGAACCGCTCGTCGTTCCCCATCAGCTGCATTCCCCTCTCCGCGCCGACCCGAGGGCGGGCTCGTCCATCGAATCGTTCGCAGGCGTGTCCGTCGGCTCGTTCGTGGAGCGGTCCACCGACTCCGCTGCCGCCGCCGCATAGAGGCCCCTCGCCATGAGGGAGACCTCGCCGTCCCGCCGGGCCCGGTAGACCTCGGCCCGGGCGGCGTGGCACTCCGTGCTCGAAGGAGCCGCCTGGGTCGCCAGCTCCGCCAGATGGCAGGCCAGTCGGAGATCACCGGCAACAGCCAGCTCCGTCGCCCGAGACGCCAACCGCTCGGCCCCGCCGGCCAGGTCGGCCAGCTCGGTGGCGAGCTCGGCGGCGCCGGCCGGCTTCAGGTGGGCGGGGTCACCGTCCCACCACCCGCCGTAGAGACGCCAGATGTTGTGCACGACGAACTCGGGCTCGTCGTAGGTGGCTCGCAGGTAGGGGCGATCGGCCAGCTCGGTGGGTACCTGGACCTCACGGGTGATGTCGTCGAGCCGGGCGCCAGCATTCATGAGGGTCACGGTCTGTCGCACCAACGACTCCAGCGCCGTGGCGATGTCGTCGAGCACCCGGGCGATACGTTCCGCTCCGGTGATGGGAAGGCCGTGAGCGGGCAGGAACAGCTCCGGGCGCATCGCCGCCATCTCCCGGAGCGCCAGTGCCCACTCGCCCGGGTAGCGCTGCACCTTCTGGGGATTGCCGGCGTTGGGGAAGACCCAGGTGAGGAAGTCGCCCCCGCAGACGACGCGGCGATCGGGCATCCAGAGCCAGGCGTGGTCGTCCGTCTCCCCTCGGGCGTGCCGGAGCTCGACGACCTCACCGCCCACCCGCAGGGTCATCCGGTCACGGAACGTCGTCTCCGGCCGGAGCCACTCCGACGGCCAGTCGCCCTGCCCGACACCGACCGCCGCCCGCCGCCCGAACTGCCGGGCGTTGATCAGTGCGTTGTATCCGGGCGTGAGGTCGTAGCGGGCGAAGCGGGCGTCGACCGCCTCGTGAGCCACTACCCGGGGACGCCGTTCGCCGGATGCGGCCGCCTCGTCGCTGAAGAGCCGGGCGCCGCCCACGTGGTCCACGTGCCCATGGGTGTAGACGATTGTCCGGACCGGGGCATCCGACCACGTCTGCAGGGCGGCCAACGCCCGCGGCGCAAGCGCGGCCGTGCTCGTGTCGACGAGCGCCAGCCCGTCACCGTCCTCGACGGCGATGACATGGGAGAACGACAGCACGAGGGCCATGCCGTTCCCGAAATCGGCCAGCCGCCCGTCGATGGGGCTGACCGATGCCGCTCCCTCGAAGATCCCCTCGTCGATGTACCGGGAGGAAGCCTCCAGCAGCTCGGTGGCAACACCACCGCTCGCCTGTCCGACACCGGTCACACGTCTCTCCTCACACTCGTCGCCGTCTGCGCCGCCACGGTCACCCCGCCACGTCCCCGCCCCCGCCCCCGCCACGTCCCTCCTGCCCGCCCGGCCTGATCCCGCTCCCCGCCGGCGTCCCGTGTCCCGTGGAGGGCAGCGGGCCAGGGCCTCAGCCCTGGGTGCCCCGTAGCTCGTAGGTCTTCCAGCGCAACAGATGCTTCTCGACGGCTCGCACGATGCCGGCGACGATCAGGGCCACGATGATGAGCAAGGTGAGGCCACCGAAGAACCCGGTCGTCTCGAAGGTACCCATCTGGAGGGCGAGATACCCCCCGAGACCCTGGCTCCCCTGGAGCATCTCCCCGACCACGGCGCCGAGGAAGGCATAGGTGAGGGCGAGCTGGAGGCCGGCGAAGATCGCCGGGGTGGCCGAGGGAAGCACGAACTTCGTGAACCGGACGAACCGCCCCGCTCCCAGGGTCCGGGCGAGCAGGAGGTGGTCCCGACTGCAGCTCTGGAGCCCGGCATAGGTGTTGAACGAGACGATGAAGAACGCCAGGGAGACGATGAGCACGATGACCGAGAGCGATCCCAGACCGAACCACAAGACGAACAGCGGGGCGAGGGCGATGCGGGGCACCGAGTTGAACCCGGTCATGAACGGGCGCGCCACCATGTCGAGCACCTTGAACTCGGCGAAGAGGTAGCCGGCCAGCAGCCCGAGGATGGCAGCGGCGGCGAAGCCGACGAAGGTGGCATAGAGCGTGGCCCCCATGAGCGACAGCAGGCTGCCTGAGACCACGCCGTGCCAGAACGACGGGAAGAACTCGCTCGGCTCGGAGACGAACGAGGGGTTGAGCACCTTCGTCGCCGCCAGGAGCTGCCAGGAGCCGAACAGCGCCACGATCACGAGGAACTGGAGCACCCGGACGGCGACGTTCCTCTTCTTCTTCGCCTTCTGGCGTGAGGGTGCGGGGTGCGTCGTCTCGTCGGCGACGACCACAGGGGTTGTCACTGTCGTCATCCCTGGTTCACCTCCCCGGCGAGCTGGGCCCAGACCAGCTCGTAGAGCTTGTGGAACGCCTCGTCGCCCTGGAGCGAGAAGATCGAGCGGGGCCGGGGTAGGTCCACGGGAAAGATGGCCTTGATCCGACCCGGTCGCCTGGTCATGAGCACGACTCGATCGGCGAGGGCGATCGCCTCGGCCAGGTCGTGGGTGATGAGGACGACCGTCGAGCGCAGCTTGCCCCACAGCTCGGCAAAGGTGTCTTGGAGGACCAGCTTGGTCTGGGCGTCAAGTGCGGAGAACGGCTCGTCCAAGAGGAGGAGCGCCGGCATGGTGGCGAGCGTGCGGGCGATCGCCACCCGCTGGCGCATGCCCTGGGAGAGCTGGGCCGGCCACGACACAACGAAGTCGTCCAGGCCCACGTCGTGGAGGAGGGACACGGCCCGGTCGTGGCGGTCGGCCTTCGCCACACCGTAGAGCTCCATGGCGAGCTCGACGTTCCCGAGCACCGTCCGCCACGGCAAGAGCGCGTCCCGGGCGAAGAGGTAGCCGACCTCTTTGTCCCCGGTGGAAACCGGGTGGCCACCGACCTCGACGGTGCCCTCCTTGGGGTGCTCCAAACCCGACAGGATGTTGAGCAGGGTCGTCTTCCCGCACCCCGAGGGGCCCACGATGGCCACGAACTCCCCGGGTGTCACCTCCAGGTCGACGTTCTCCAGGACCGAGATCGGGGTCCCGTCATCGGTCTCGAAGGCGTGGGAGATCCCCCGGAACACGGCAGCGGGCCGGGTGGCAGCAGCCCCGCT
>DAHXOA010000088.1 GCA_027365145.1 Acidimicrobiaceae bacterium
CTGGACCCGCCGGTTGCTGCTCCCCTGGTTCTCCCACCGCCGGGTCGACGGCTACGAGGCGCTCACCCGGGATCTGTGCGCCGGGCTGGTCGAGTCGTTCGCCGGCGCCGGCCAGGTGGACGCGGCGGGGCAGTACGCCCAGCAGATCCCGGTGCGGGTCATCGCCCACATCCTCGGGGTGTCCCCCGATCTGGCCGACACCTTCACCGGCTGGGTGCGCGACGTGCTCGAGTTCGCGGACGACCCCGAGCGCCGGGCACGGGGCGGCGATGCCCTGCTCGACTACTTCGTGGCCGAGGTGGCTCGGCGACGCGACGACCCGGGGGACGACCTGCTCGGCGAGCTGCTCACCACCGAGGTCGACGGCGCCCCGCTCGACGAGGCGATCGTCCTGGGCGCGGCAGCCCTGATCCTCATCGCCGGGGTCGACACCACCTGGAGCGCCATCGGTTCGTCGCTGTGGCACCTGGCCGGCCACCCCGACGACCGTCGGCGGCTGGTGGCCGAGCCCGAGCTGATGCCGATGGCGATCGAGGAACTGTTGCGGGCGTACTCGCCGGTCACCATGGCCCGGGTGGTGACCGGGGACGTCGAGTTCCAGGGCTGCCCGATGCACGCCGGTGACAAGGTGCTGATGAACTTCCCGGCGGCGAACCGCGACCCGGCGGCGTTCGACGACGCGGATCGGGTGGTGCTCGACCGGGCGCTCAACCGCCACGTCGCATTCGGCTCGGGCATCCACCGGTGTGCCGGCTCGAACCTGGCCCGCATGGAGCTCCGGGTGGCGATCGAGGAGTGGTTGCGGAGGTTCCCCGAGTTCGAGCTGGCCGACGACGCCGAGGTGACCTGGGCCGGGGGTCAGGTCCGAGGCCCGCGGTTTCTGCCGGTGGTGGTCCCGTGAGGATCACGGTGGATCCCGGCAAGTGCCAGGGGCACGCCCGTTGTTACGGCCTGGCGCCGGAGCTGTTCGACGTGGACGACTACGGCCTGGCCACGGCGGTCGGCGACGGTCTCGTGCCCCCTGAGCTCGAGGGAAAGGCGAGACTGGCCATCGCCAACTGTCCCGAGTACGCCATCGAGGAGGTCTGACCGTGGCGACGACCGCCCCCGCCCCTGCTCCCGCCGCCGCGCTCCCGGTGACCCTGTCGCACCGCCGGGTGCTGGTGGTGATCGGCGCGCTGATGCTGGGCATGTTCCTGGCCGCTCTCGACCAGACGGTGGTGTCCACCGCACTGCCCACCATCGTGGGGGACCTGCACGGCGCCTCCCATATCACCTGGGTGGTGACGGCCTACCTGCTGGCGTCCACCGTGTCGACACCCCTGTGGGGGAAGTTGGGCGACATGTACGGCCGGAAGGTGTTCTTTCAGGCCTCGATCGTCCTGTTCCTGATCGGATCGGCGCTGTCCGGCCTCAGCCATTCGATGCTCGAGCTGATCATCTTCCGCTCCGTCCAGGGCCTCGGGGGCGGTGGTCTGATGATCGGGGCGCAGACCATCGTGGGCGACGTCGTCTCCCCCCGTGAGCGCGGCCGCTACATGGGTCTGTTCATGGCGATGTTCGGGATCACCACGGTCATCGGACCGCTGATCGGCGGCGTCTTCGTCGACTACCTCAGCTGGCGGTGGATCTTCTACATCAATATCCCCATCGGCGGGGTGGCCCTGGTGGTCACCGCGGCCGCTCTGCCCAGTGCCCTGAGCACGGTGCGCCGAGTCATCGACTACCTGGGCACGGCGTTGATGGCCGTGGCGGCGACGGCGTTGGTCCTCTACACCAGCCTGGGGGGCTCGACCTACTCGTGGACCTCGCCGTTCATGCTCGGACTGGCCGCGCTCGGCGTGGTGAGCACGGTGGCGTTCGTGTTCGCAGAGCGCCGGGCGGTCGAGCCGGTGATCCCCTTGCACCTGTTCGTCAACCCGGTGTTCGCGGCGGCCAGTGCCATCGGGTTCGTGGTCGGCTTCGCCATGTTCGGGGCACTGACGTTCCTGCCGCTGTTCCTTCAGGAGGTGAAGGGGATCAGCCCGATCGCCTCGGGGGTACGGCTCTTCCCGATGATGGGCGGGTTGCTGGTCGCCTCGATCGGCTCGGGCCTGCTGGTCAGCCGGTGGGGCCGCTACAAGGTGTTCCCGGTGGTGGGGACAGCGCTGATGACCCTGGGTCTCTACCTGATGTCACTGATCGACGTGGCCACCGGCGCGTGGACGATGGCCGCGTACATGGCGGTGTTCGGCCTCGGCCTCGGCCTGGTCATGCAGGTGCTGGTGGTGGCGGTGCAGAACGCGGTCCCCTACGAGGAGCTGGGGACCGCCACCTCGGGCACCACGTTCTTCCGCATGATCGGGGGGTCGTTCGGGACCGCGGTGTTCGGTGCCCTCTACGCCAACCTGGTGGTGAAGAACGTCCTCAGCGCGCTCCACCTGACCAGCGCGCCAGCCGGGTTCAGCCTGAACGCCCAGAACCCCTCGGCGATCCAGCACCTCCCGGTCGCGGTGCAGGCCGGTGTGATCCACGGCATCTCCCACACCATCCAGACCATGTTCCTGATCGGGGTGCCGATCGCGTTCGTGGCGTTCCTCCTGAGCTGGACCCTCCCCGAGCTCGAGCTGCGGAAGTCCATCCGCAGCACGGAGCCGGGCGAGGCGCTCGGCATCCCCGAGCCGCAGACGTCCCTCGAGGAGATCGAGCGGCTGCTCTCCCGGGCGGCGAGCCGCGAGCGCCGGGCCGAGCTCTACGCCACGCTGGCCACGCGGGCCGGGATCGATATCGCCCCCCAGGCGGTCTGGCTCCTGTACCGGATCGCCGATCGTCCCGACTGCTCGGTCGAGGAGATCGGCGTCCGGCTGAAGGTGGCCCCGGACCAGATCAGCGGGGGAATCGACTCGCTGGTCGAGTCGGGGCTGGTGGAGCACGACCCTGCGGCCGCGGTCGGCACCGGCAAGCTCGTGCTGACCGATGCGGGGCGGGCCGCCATCGAGCAGCTCACCGCGGCCCGCCGTGACTCGTTGCTCGCTCTCCTCGAGGGGTGGGATCCCGAGAAGCACCCCGAGGTGATCGACCTGGTGCGGCGCTTCGCCGGATCGCTGCTGGCCGACGACGACCGCATGCTGGCCGACGCCCACCTCTCCGACGTGCCGGCGAGCTGAAGGGCCGGGTCGGCGACAAGCTGAAGGGCCGGGTCGGCGACGCAGCACGCGGTCATGCCGGTCGCCCTGGTGCCGCCGACCCGGCGTCCGACCTGACCACCGGTCCTCCGGATCTGGATGGCACCCTGCGGGCACTGGGGCACCCGAACGACCCCCGTCGCACTGGTTGCCGTCCAGCGACGGTCGCCTCGGCCGCGACGGCCGCCTCGGCCGCCAGCGTGGACGCCCGTGTGCGTCGGGACCCCGGCAACCGAGGAGAGCGGGCGCCCCGTGCGTGCTGCTCCGGTGCGTGGCGACTGGGCCCGGGCCTAGCGCATCGCCGGCTGGTCGTTTGCGCCCGCACCGATTCCGATCGTCTCGGCTTCCCCGGTGGCGCCGACCCCGGCTTCCTCCATCGCCACCTCGCCGACTGAGGCCAGGCCCTCCTCGACCGGACCTGCCGTGGCGTGGGGGGCCGGCCGGATGGAGCCGCGCAACCACGAGAACCCGGCGCCGAGGAAGCACGAGATGGCGGCCATGTCGAAGGCGAGGTGCAGCCCGTGGCCGAAGGGACCCTCGATCAGCCGGGGGAAGAATCCCCGCCCGGTCAGGTAGGCGGCGTGAGCGGGGCCGACCTGGGCCAGCACGTGGCGGCCGAGGAGCTGCTCGATCGGGTTCAGTCCGAGGAAGGCGGCGAACAGGCTCCCGATCGGCGGCAGGTGGGAGATGTGCTGGGCCGCGGCGGAGGGCACTCCTTGCGCCACCAGGCCGCCGTAGAGGGATGCGGGAAGGGTGGCGGCGAGCCCCAGCGCGATCACCGTGAAGAAGAGACCGATCGAGAGCACGCTGGCCGAGTTCTGGAACGTGTTGAGCATGCCCGCACCCGCTCCCCGCTGGTTGGCCGG
>DAHXOA010000090.1 GCA_027365145.1 Acidimicrobiaceae bacterium
GTCGCTCGGCGTCAGCGCCGACGACGTCTTCGAGGCCCGACAGGTGCTCGACCTGTTCGCCGTGGCAATCGCTGCCGACCGCATCGACGAGGCCCACGCGGCCCGACTGCGAGGGTTGCTCGAAGAGGAACGCCGAGCCGACGAGCGCGAGATCCTCAGTGGTTCCCACCGTCAGGTCCACGCAGCCATCGCGGAAGCCGGGGGGAATCCGGCGGTGGCGATGTTCGCCCAGGCGCTCTCGCTGCTCGCCGACGACCAGGACCGCCGGTACGGGAAGCTGACCGGTCCCGCCTCCAGGCGAGCCGCGGCCGGCGTCCACCGTGCCCACGAGGCCATCGTGGAGGCGATCATCGGTGGGGACGCCCTCCTCGCGTCCCGGCGCATGCACAAGCATCTGACCGCGCTCCACCAGGAGCTCACCCATCGTCAATACGGACCGCGCCCATCCCCGGACGAGGGTGCGGCGGTCTCCGGCCAGACCGGCCGTACCCTCGCCCGGCGCATCCGGGGTGACATCATGGCCCTCGGCTGGCCGGTGGGCCAGAACCTGGGCTCCGAGACCGAGCTTCTCGGGCGGTACGACGCCAGCAGGTCCGCCCTGCGCGAGGCGGTCCGGATCCTGGAGCACCACGCCGCGGTGGAGATGCGCCGTGGACCAGGTGGTGGGCTGGTCGTGCGCGCTCCCGACGGGGAGGCGGTCACCCGCGCTGCCGTCTTGCACCTCGGCTACCGGACCATCACGACCGCCGCCCTCTTCGAAGCCCGCGACGCCCTGGAGGCAGCGACCCTCCGTCTCGCCACCGAACGCCTGGACGACATGGGCCACGCCCGCCTCGCCCAAGCCATCGAACGCACCAGCGACGTGCTCTCCCCGCAATTCGGCCAGGCAACCCACGACTTCCACGTCGCGATCGCCGAGCTCTCCGGCAACCAGACCCTGCAGCTGTTCGTCGCCATCCTGACCGAGATCACCGCCGAGCGCGTACCGGGATCCCCGTCCGGGGACAGTGGGGCGGTCCAGTCGACGCGGCAGCAGGTCGACCACGCTCACCGCCGGATCGCGGACGCCGTCTTCGAGGGCGACACGTCACTGGCCCTGCGGCGGATGCGCCTGCATCTCCGGGCCCTGGAGTGCTCAATCGCGTGACCGCACGGACGGTCCCGACGAAAGGAAGGCTCGACATGCGATCTCGATCGGTCCTCTTCATCGGCGGCACGGGGAACATCAGCTCGGCCTGCGTCCGGCGATCCATCGAACGTGGATTCGAGGTCACGGTGCTCAGTCGCGGCCAGACCCTGTCCCGCCCACTCCCCGCCGACGTGGCAGTGCTGAAGGCCGACATCCGCGATGTGGAAGGGACCCGGGCGGCTCTCGGTAACCGGACCTTCGACTCGGTCGTCGAGTTCACGATCCGCGACCCCACCGAGGTACCGCGGGATATCGAGCTCTTTGCCGGACGGACAGGGCAATACCTCTTCATCAGCTCGGCCTCTGCCTACCAAAAACCGACTGCTCGGCTCCCGATTACCGAGTCCACTCCGCTGATGAACCCGTTCTTGGAGTACGCCCGTATGAAAATTGCCTGTGAGGAGGCGCTGCTCGCAGCGCACCGTTCGACGGGATTCCCCGTGACGATCGTGCGGCCCTCACACACGTACGACCGGACGACCTTGCCCTTCAACGGGGGCTGGACCGTCGTCGACCGGATGCGGCGTGGTCGACCAGTGGTGGTCCACGGAGACGGGACCTCGCTGTGGACCCTTACCCACCATGACGACTTCGCACGCGCCTTCGTCCATGTCATTGCCAACCCGCTCGCAGTGGGCGATACGTTCCACATCACGAGCGACGAGCTGCTCACCTGGGACCAGATCCATCGCCTGGTCGCAGCGGCTGCCGGTGTCGAGCCGACGCTGGTGCACGTGGCCTCCGACGTGATCGCTACGGTGATCCCGGAGTGGGGTCCCGCGCTGCTCGGTGACAAGTCCCACTCCGTCATCTTCGACAACACGAAGATCCGTCGGTTGGTGCCGGGTTGGGCGGCTGGGGTTCCCTTTTCCGAAGGAGCTCGGGAGATCGTCGAGTGGTTCGACGAGGACGCATCTCGCCGCACGGTGGATCCGGGGATCGACACCGCCTTCGACGTCCTCGTCGAGCGCTTCACCTGATGCGGACCGCCCGAAGGCAGCCCGTTGTGGGCCGGTCCGGAGGGAGCCGTCAGTGATCGGTCGCCCGAACGCGCTCCAGGCTTGAAGGGTGCGAAACCGACCAGGAGAGCACCGGTGTTCGTCGGGTCCAGTGCCACCGCCTTCGTCGTCACGGGCGTCCTCTCGACCCGACGTGCGCCGACCCGCTCAACCGCAAGTCGATCCGGGTCTCGGTCGGCCATGTCCTCCAGGTGTCCTCCACCCGTCTCTCCCCTGGCCAAAGCGGCTCTCGCTGCATCCGACGTGACGGTCTCCATCCCGATGGCGAGCGGGGTCGACTCGCTCAACGTACCGACCACCGCACTCGCCGTCCACGCGCTGGCCGACTGCTCGATGCCGGAAAACCCCGCGACGCGTGCCCAGCCGACCAGGTGACATCGGCATCGGGCTCGCCACCCACCACCCGCCGGCCGGGCACCCTGGAGGCGAACCCGACGGCGATGGTCCCCGGACCGCATCCGACGCCGAGGACGGCCGCCGCACCAACCTGGGAAGGAGGTAGCCAGCAGAGTTCTCCGCCGGCCGGCGGCGATGCGAGCGCAGCACGCTGTCGTGATGACCATGAAGGTACCGGTCGTCCGCAGGATCATTGAGCATGGCCCCATGATCGGACCCGGCGTGCAGCCAGCAAGGAGAGCCTCCAGCCGACCGATACGGGCCACCCTGGCTGCTGGCTCCTGGCTCCACTGGGTTCGCCCGGCGCTCTGTGCCCAGCGCCAGCAATCCTTCATTTGCAGCAGGCTTTCGTTTTCAGTATTGTTGCATATCGTGCAATCTATTTCACCCACTGCCGACGAGCCCGGCAACGCCAACGCCGGTGTGCCCGGTCGTCGTGCCCGGAAGAAGGCCGAGACACGTCGAGCACTGCACCAGGCTGCCGTTGGCCTGGTGAGAGAGCGCGGCCTGGCCGACGTGACCGTCGAGGACATCACCGATGCGGCCGACGTCTCGGCGCGGACCTTCTTCAACTACTTCACATGCAAGGAAGACGCCCTGGTCGGAGCGGGCGGCCAGCTCGGCGAAGAGGTGGCAGAAGCGTTGGCAACACGACCCGGGACCGAACCGGTCCTCCGGGCCCTCGGTGTCGTGCTCGGCGACGTCATCGGCACGCTCGTCCAGGCGCCGGACCGCCGCGAAGACTGGGCGGCACGCATGGAGCTCGTGCACGCGTACCCAGCTCAGCTCCTGCCCCGCCAGCTCGCGATGTTCGCCGATTTCGAGCGCGTCGTAGTACAGGCGATCGCCCGGAGGTCCGGAACCGACCCCGATGCCGACCTCTACCCCGCGGTCGTGGGTGCCGTTGCCATCGCGCTCACGAAAGCCGCCTTCTCCCACTGGCGTCAGGGCGAACCGGGTCAGTCCCTCGTTGAGCTGCTCGATGAGGCCTTCGCCCTCGTCGAGAGCGGCCTGTCCGGCCCAGGACCCGTCCACGTCGGCGGCCACCGGGTCGCGCCCCCTAGGGCGGTCCCGACCGGCCTCGGTGCCACCGCGTTCACCACCGAGGAACCCGGAGAACCTGCGGGGGACGATCCGGACCGTTCACCAATCCCACCGACCGGCAACCTCGACGAGATTGTCGGCACCGAGCCCCGACCAACCCTGGAGACCCCCGCATGAACCGCTTCTTCGCCGCTCTCGCCCGATTCGTCGTCCGCTACCGCTTCGTCGTCGTCGCACTCTGGATCGTGGTCGCCGTCGTCGCCTCGAAGAGCCTGCCGTCCATGGGCAGCGAGGTCAACAACAACAACAGCCAGTTCCTCCCGGTCAGCGCCCCGAGCCAGCAGGCCGCCGTCCTGGCTACCCCGATCCTCGGGAACACCAACCGCCAGAGTCCGGTGCTGGTGGTGGCCTCCACCACCTCGGGGACGTTGACCGCCGCCGACCAGCAGAACATCGCCCATGTCGCCACCGCGCTCCGGGGCGTTACCGGGGTCCTGTCGGCAAAGGAGGCAGGCGTGGCACCGGACGGCCGCGCTGCCGAGGTGACAGTGAACATCAGCGCCACTCAGGACGACATCACCGCCCAGAAAACCGATCTGGTATCGATCAGCCACGCCCTGGCCGCCTCAGGGGCCCCGGCCGGGCTCCAGTACCACCTGGCCGGATCGGTGGCCACCAACGTCGCCAACCAGAACAGCTCCAACAAGACGGGCGGGAAGGTCCAGGCCCTGTCGTTCATCTTCATCATCGTGCTGCTACTGATCATCTTCCGAGCCCCGCTGGCCGCCCTCATCACCCTGCTCCCGCCGGGGTTCGCGCTCGTCATCTCCATGCGGTTCATCGGCGGGCTCGGCGCGCACGGGCTGCAGATCTCGGAGATCACCGAGCTCCTCCTCATCGTGCTGCTCCTCGGGGCCGGGACGGACTACGGCCTCTTTCTGGTCTTCCGCGTCCGCGAGGCCATCCAGGCCGGGCGCGACCCGCGTGAGGCGGTGGCCTACTCGCTCGCTCGCGTGGGCGAGTCCATCAGCGCGTCGGCCGGGACCGTGATCCTGGCGCTGCTCACGCTCCTGTTTGCCACGTTCGGCATCTACAAGGACCTCGGTGTCCCCCTGGCGCTCGGCGTGGCCGTCATGCTGCTGGCCGGCCTGACCCTGCTCCCGGCACTCCTCGCCATCTTCGGGCGGGCCGCGTTCTGGCCCAGCCGCCTCCATGCGACCGACCGGCGTGGCCTGTGGGGCCGGGTGGCAGCCCGCCTCGTGCGCCGACCCGGAGTGACCCTCGGCATCGGCGTGCTGGTGTTCGCGGCGCTGGCCACGGCCGCGCTCGGCTACCACTCCAGCGGCTTCGGGGGCGCGACCTCGGCGCCGAAGGGCACCAACGCCGCCATCGGCAACACCATCTTGACCACCGACTTCCCGCGGGCCAGCGCGAACCCGGCCAACCTGATCCTCCGCTACCGGGAACCGGTGTGGGACCACCCAGACGTCGTGACCACCGCCCAGGGGGTGCTGGAGGCATCTCACGACTTCACGCACCTGGCAGGCCCGCTGAACCCGACCGGGAGCGCCTTGGCGCCCGCCCAGTTCACGGCGCTCCACGCCACGCTCGGTGCCCCCTCCCACCTCCCGGCCGTGGAGCCCCCGGGGCTCGGCGTACCGGTCGCGGCGTACAACGCCTACCGGGCGACCGCACTGTTCGTCGGGGCCGGAGGCCACACCATCCAGTTCGAGGCAACCCTCCGGGCGGGCGGCCAGCAGAGCACGGCGGCGATGAACGCCACACCGGCGATCCGCCAGGTCGTCGCCAAGGCAGCAAGCAGGTCAGGGGCCGAGGCGAGCGGTGTCGCCGGCGAGGCGGCCGCGCTCTACGACGTGTCGAACACGTCCAACCACGACCTCATCCACATCATCCCCATCGCCATCGTGGCCATCGCCATCCTCCTCGCTCTGGTCTTGCGCAGCCTGGTCGCGCCGCTCTACCTGGTGCTCAGCGTGGGGCTCTCCTATCTGGCCGCTCTGGGCCTGTCCACGCTGGTCTTCGTCGACCTGGGGCACAGCGGCGGGCTGACCTTCATCCTCCCGTTCTTGATGTTCGTCTTCCTCCTCGCGCTGGGAGAGGACTACAACATCCTCGTCATGACCCGGATCCGGGAGGAAGCACACGACCGGCCCCTGCGCGAGGCCGTGACCGAGGCCGTCGGGCGGACCGGCCCGACGATCACGTCGGCAGGCCTGGTCCTGGCCGGGAGCTTCCTCGTGCTCGTCGTGGCGAGCAGCGGACCGGGGTCGAGTCAGATCCGGGACATCGGGTTCGGGCTGGCCATCGGCATCCTAATGGACACGTTCTTCGTCCGCACCCTCCTCGTGCCGTCCACGGTGGCGCTGCTGGGCCGGCTCAACTGGTGGCCGTCCCGCCTGGGCCGTCACACCCACACCCCGGACCGCCCGGCCGCCGACGACGAGCCGGTGCCAACCACGTCCGAGATGGTGCCCTGATCATCGGGGCTCCAGCGCCGGTCCCGACGCTGTCGTCGCGGGCAACACGGCGCCGGGTCCCGGCTCGGCACGGTCCCAGTGGCACGGTCCGCATTGCCAGACGGAGGGAGGGCTGCTAGGACGTGTTCATGGTGCACGGTCGCCGTGGCTGAGCTCGCCGTCATCGATCTCTCGCCTCTTTACGAGGGCGGGGACGCAGGGCGCAGGGCTGTGGCGCGCTCGGTTGACCGTGCCTGCCGGGAGCTCGGGTTCTTCGGTGTCGTCGGCCACCGGGTGCCGGCCGAGCTCGTGACCGAGACCCGGGGCCTCGTGCGCGAGTTCTTCGAGCTCCCCCGCGAGGCCAAGCTCCAGACCCGGACATCCGACCCGAGCAGCGGGCGTGGGTACGTGCCCCCTGAGGGGGAGACGCTCAGCGCCACCACACGGTTCGCGTCACCGCCGGACCTGAAGGAGTCGTTCTCGATGGGCCCGCCCGATCCGGGAGACGACCCCTACGTACGGTTCGAGCCGTCCGGGGTGGCGTTCTCCCCGAACGTCTGGCCCGACCAGTTGCCCGGCTTCGAACCGGCCATGTGCCGCTACTACCGTGCCCTGGGCGCCCTCGCCGGCGATCTGCTGGTGCTCACCAGCGTGGCGTTCGGCCTGCCCCCCGACTGGTTCGTCGCCAGGAACAACCGTCCGACGTCGGCGTTGCGCGTGCTCCGCTACCCGCCGGGCGGGCATCTCCGCGAGGGCCAGTTCCCGGCATCGCCCCACACCGACTACGGCACGTGGACCATCCTGCACAAGCGTCCCGGGCGCACCGGTCTGGAGGTCCAGTCGCGCGACGGGTCGTGGACGGAGGTCCACGCACCGGAGAACGGGTTCGTGGTCAACGTCGGCGATCTCCTGATGCGCTGGACCGGCGGGCAGTGGCTCTCGACCCTCCACCGGGTCGTCCCGGTCGACACCTCGGACCGGCGTGGCGAGGTCTCCCTGGCGTTCTTCCACCAACCGAACTGGGACGTCGTCGTCTACCCGTGGACGACCGACGTCATAGACCGCCCGGAGCGCGCCGAGCGTTACGCCCCGGGCTCGCCCGAGCAGCACTACCTGGGCATGCCGGTCGGCGACCTCGTGTTCGGCAAGTACCGGGCATCGGTCTCCGACAACGCCCTCACCCAGGAGGAGAGGACGGCCCCGGTCCTGCCCGGTTGACCGGTCCCCCGGGGCCGCGGCGAGCGCCGGTCTGGTGCGGAGTCGTGGGCGTGGTAGCCGACAAACCTGCCATGCTGGATGCCGTGGCCGCGACCGTGAGCAGGGAGGGCAGGGACCGTGTCGGCACCCTGCCCTCCGATCCCGCCGGCAGGGACGTGCTGGCCCGCTTCTACCGGGCGCTTGGCGACCGCACCCGCCTCGCGCTGCTTGCGTTCTGCGCCGACGAAGAGCGTACGGGGACCGAATGCGTCGCCCACGCCGGTCTGTCCCAAGGCCGCGTCTCGGCACATCTCGCGTGCCTGGTCTCCTGTGGCCTGCTTGTCACCCGGCGCCAGGGTCGGTTCGCCTACTACCGGGTCGACGATCCCCGTGTGCTCGAGCTCCTCGGGACGGCCAGTGAGGTGGTTGCCGACCACGCCGCCTCGATCGCCGTGTGCGCCCGGGTGGCCGGATGACCGGCCCCTGACCGACCCCTGGCACACCTACCCGTACCCGTGGCTTCGGCCGTTTCGCCCGTCCCACCCGCGACCCGGTTGACGGCACTGCCTGATACCCTAGGGGGTATGTGTAGACAAGTGACGTGCAGAACATGTGGTCGTCCCTCCTGGAAGGGTTGTGGCCAGCACGTGGAGCAGGTGTTGGGCCACGTGCCGAAAGCCCAGCGATGCCAGTGCGCGAGTACACCGGCGAAGGTTCCCGCGGATGCCGCCCCGAAGCGGCGATCGTGGTTCTCCCGCTGATCCAGCGATAGCGCCGCCATCGCGGACGTTCGGGCAGTCCGCCACCGCCCGAACGGCAGACTGCCAGCGGCGCTTGCTCGGGGCACGGGAGCACCACGGGCCGCGAGCTCACCTGGCGGACGAGGCGAGCTTTCCCCGGTACATCGCGGCATCCGCACGCGCCGCACGATGCGGGCGGTCAGGTCAGCGTAGGGCTCGGCACGGCTGATCGCACCACCGGTCACCTCGGCCACGATCACGAACTCGTCCCTCCCCCGACCCGGGTCGCGACGTCATTCGCCCGGATGGTCCCGGCCAGGCGGCGCCCCACTTCGGCCAGAACGGCGTCACGGGCGGCGTGTCCCAGTTGGTCATTGACCGCCTTGAACCCGTCGAGATCGATGACGAGCACGACCACGAGACCACCGTCATGTGCGCGTCGCTCGAGTGTCTGCTCGAGGAGCTCATAGAGCATCCGACGGTTGGGAAGTCCGGTCAGCGAGTCGTGACGGGCGGTCGACTGGCTCATCTCGTACCGTGCCGCCTGCTCCAATACGAGGTCACCAACGAGGCCAGCACCTCCACGGCGACGTCGTCGAACGCTCGTTCTCGACCCGAGTGGACTTTCAGCACGCCCACTGTGACGCTCGCGTTGCCCAGCGGCACCACGACCATCGACCGGAGACCGATCGCCCGGCACGCCTCGGCATCCACCCGGGGATCGATGGTGGCATCGTCGCAGCGGAGGACCTCCCCACTACGGACGCAACGCCCCGAGAGACTGCCGTGCAACGACAGGCGGACTCCCACGTGCGCTTCGGACAACCCCGTCGCCGCCGCGTAGACCATCTCGTCGCCCTCGGCCAACTCGACAACCGCTCCGTCACCGCCGGTCGGAGCCGAGGTTCCAGGGGATGGACCGTGGTCCCGATCAACCTGGGCCACAATGGAGCCGTGCTTGCCGTCCTGTCGACATCCGCGTTCATCTCCTCCTCTGGCTACCTGGCCATCTTCCTGCTCTGTGTGGCCCAGTCGTGCTGCGTCCCCACCTCCTCTGAGCTCACCCTGGGCTTCGCCGGAGTGCTGGCGGCCACCGGGCACATGAGCCTGCCCGGTGCCATCGCCGTCGGCGTTGCCGGCGAGGTGGTCGGCGCCTACCTGGCCTGGTTCATCGGCCGGACCGGGGGACGGACATTCGTCGACCGGTTCGGGAAGTACGTGCTGCTCACCCACCACGATCTCGACAGGGCGGAGGACTGGTACGACCGCCACCAGCGTTGGGGGGTGTTCGGTGGCCGCCTCATCCCGGTCATCCGGAACTTCGTCGCCCTCCCCGCCGGTGTCGCCGAGGTCCCCCTCCTCCCCTTCGGCCTCCTGACGGCAGCCGGCAGCCTCATCTGGGACGGGGCGATGGCGGGTATCGGCTACGGGGTCGGATCCCGGTGGCGGGAGATCCTGCACCTCTTCAGTGACGCCGGCTACGTCATCGCGGTGTTGGTGGTGCTCGTCATCGCCTTCTTCTTCGCCCACCGCTGGCGCTCGTACAAGGCGGCTCGGGACCTGGAACGACCCGCGTCCCGGCGGCATGCCGGATCCCGCACCCGCGAGGTGACCGCACACGACGCGGTCCCGGCCCTGAGCGAGCCCGGGAACGACGAGGACGTGCGCACCGTGGCCGGTCGCCCGGACGCGGGGGCCTACGCTGCCCCGACGCCTCGTGGGCCGACCGGTGAGCCCCCTCCGACGACGGTGGAGGCGGCGCCGTCACCCCGGTTCCCCGGAAGTGGGATCACCCGTCTGGAGCCGAGCCGGCCGGTGCGGTCGAAGCCTGCGTCGGGAGCTGGACCCGGAGCCGGACCAGCCCGCTGACCGGCACCGTCGACGCTGGTCGTAATGCAGGTAACAGCCCAGGTCATCGCGCTTGCCTGGCCGGGACGGGACAAATGGGCCGGTCGCGCGGGATACATTCGACTGCGTCCGGCTGACGCCTCTTCCGGCACATTCGGTGGTGGAATGGTGATCCCGTCCCACCGGGGCCGGCCGGTCCGGCGGTTGACGTCCCCGGCCTGGCCGGCCGGGTCCTGGAAAGGCAACCAAACGTGATCGTGGTCCTGGCGCTGGTCGTGGTCGTCGTCGTCGCAGTGGGCTTGGCTATCGCCTTCCGCAGCCCCACCCGCGGTGCCGGGCACTCCATCGACCGGTACGGCAGCGCCATGCGCGCCCTGTCGGAGATGACGACCCCTGAGCGTGAGAGCCGGGCGGTGCAACAGCGCCAGTCCCTAGAGGATGCGCCGGAGAGCCGGCGTGGTCACGATCTCGGCCGTGGCGTGGACCTGGGTGCGGATCTCGGCAACGTCCGCCAGCAGGATCCCGCGCCCGGGGCTCCCGTGGCTCCAGGGGCGTCCGTGCCCCGCGCCCCGGGAATCGTGGTCCGGGGGGGCGTCACCCGACGAGATGCCGGCCCCGGGCTGCAGCCGGGGAGCATCCGGATCGGCGGGGGGCTGCGCCCGCCCCCCAGCCGTCCTCGCACCGGCCTCGGAC
>DAHXOA010000112.1 GCA_027365145.1 Acidimicrobiaceae bacterium
GGAGGACAAGTACTGCATCGAGGTCCTCGACCAGATCGCGGCGACGACCCGGGCGCTGCAGGCGGTCGCCCTCAGATTGCTCGGGGACCACCTCTCCCACTGTGTGGCCGAAGCCCTGGTGGAGGGCGGCTCGGTCGCCGACGCCAAGGTGCAGGAGGCTCAGGCCGCCATCGGGCGGCTGGTCCGGTCGTGACCGGGAGACCGGCAGCCGCCCGGAGACCGGCAGCCGCCCGGGGACCGGCGGCCGCCCGGAGACCGGCAGCCCGACCCCCGGCCACCCCGACGACGGGACCCGACGGTGCCGGCTGACCTCGTCGCCACCCTGACCGCCTCCCGCGTGCTGGTGGACGTGGGCCGCAGCCTCCGCGAGGGCTTCTTCATGTTCTGGGCCACGCTGTGGGCGCTGGTGCTCGGCTTCACGCTCTCGGGCGCGGTCCAGGCCTTCGTGTCGAAGGAGCAGATGCAGGCCCGCCTCGGCGACCACCGGCCCGCCGCGGTCGGGCGTGCGGCGGGGTTCGGCATGGTCTCGTCGAGCTGCTCCTACGCGGCGTCGGCCATGGCCAAGTCGCTGTTCGCCAAGGGCGCGGACTTCGTCGCCGCCATGGTGTTCATGATCGCGTCCACCAACCTGGTGATCGAGCTCGGGCTCGTGCTGCTCGTGCTGCTCGGGTGGCAGTTCATGGTGGCCGAGTTCATCGGTGGCCCGATCATGATCGTGCTGGTGGCCCTCCTCGGCGGCTACGTGTTCCGCCGTCCGCTGGTCGAGGCGGCACGGCGCCGGCTGTCCGGTGGGGGCGGGGGTAAGGACGACCACGCCGCCATGGCGGGGGTCTCCCCCGAACGCCAGCAGCAGCTCGAGCAGGCGGCGTGGTCGACGAAGCTGCGCTCGCCGTCCGCCTGGTCGGATGCCGCCGGCTACTCGGTGGCCGACGTGACCATGCTCCGCCGCGAGCTGGTGATCGGGTACCTGGTGGCGGGCTTTCTGGCGGTCCTCGTCCCCAACCAGGTCTGGAACGCGCTCTTCGTCCATGGCCACGGGTTCTGGACCAACGTCGAGAACGCACTGGTCGGGCCGATCATCGCCGTGCTGAGCTGGGTCTGCTCCGTGGGGAACGTGCCCCTCGCCGCCGCGTTGTGGTCGGGGGGGATCAGCTTCGGCGGGGTGATCTCGTTCATCTTCGCCGACTTGATCGCCATGCCGCTGATCCTGATCTACCGCAAGTTCTACGGGAACAGGCTGACGGTGCGCGTGGTCGGCCTGTTCTATGTGACGATGGCGACCGCAGGGCTGGCCACCGGCGGTCTCTTCGGCCTGTTCCACGCCATCCCGGCCCGACGGACCTTCAAGGTGACGTCGGCGCACGTCGAATGGAACTACACGACCTACCTGAACATCGTCTTCCTGGCGGTCGCGCTCGGAGTGTGGTGGCTCGCCCGCCACAAGGACCGCTTCGGCGGCGGCGCCGGGTACGCCCTCGATCCGGTGTGCGGCATGCAGGTGCGGGTCGCCGACGCGCCGGCGTCTGTCACGGTGGGTGGCACCGGGTACTGGTTCTGCTCGGATCGTTGCCGGGACCGATTCGTGGCGGATCCCGAGCGGCACGGCTCCGGGGGGACCTCCCGGCCGACGATCCCGGACGATCCCTCGACCGGGGACGCTGCCACCGCGGTGGACCCGGTGTGCGGCATGACGGTGGAGCGGGCGACCGCCGCCGCCCGGCGCAGCGTGGACGGGCGCCGGTTCTGGTTCTGCGGACCGGGATGCGCAGGGGCGTTCGATGCCGATCCGGCGTACCATGGGCCGACGCTCGTCGACGGAGCGCACTCGGACCCGGCGGCGCAGGGGAACGAGCCCTGAACCGGCGGCGGACGTCCGCCGCCCGAGCCAGTGGAGGCGATGGTGGACCAGACCCGGTGCCGGACCGTCGACAGCCCGATCGGACCGCTCACCTTGGCCGGGACCGGCGGCGTCCTCGCCCATCTGGTGATGGAGGGCCAGGCCCACCCACCGCCGCACCGGGACGGTTGGGTGGAGGACGCCGGTGCGTTCCCCGAGGTGGCCGCCCAGCTCGAGGCCTACTTCCGCGGCACCGCCACCGCCTTCGATGTCGAGATGCGGCTCGAGGGCACCGAGTTTCAGCGTCGGGTGTGGGGCGCGCTGGTCGAGATCCCCTACGGGACGACCTGTACCTACGGAGAGGTCGCCGATCGCATCGGCCGGCCGGGGGCGGCCCGGGCCGTGGGCCTGGCGAACGGTCGGAACCCCGTCGCCGTCATCGTCCCGTGTCACCGGGTGGTCGGTGCCGGCGGCGCCCTCGGGGGTTACGGCGGCGGGCTGGACCGCAAGCGGGCGCTCCTCGACCTCGAGCACACCGACCGGTTCACGACCGGCGCGTAGGCGGAGGAGCGGGCGGACGCCTGCTCAGCGGTGGACCGGGGTCATGTCGCCGTAGCGGTCGCCGGCCCCGGAACCGGGAGGCAGCACCTCGTCGATCCGCCGGAGCTCGTCCCCGGTCAGGACCAGTCCGTCCGCAGCCGCATTCTCCTCCAGGTAGCTGCGACGCTTGGTGCCGGGAATGGGGACGACGTCGTCCCCCTGGGCCAGGACCCAGGCCAGCGCCAGCTGCGAGGGCGTCACCCCCTTGTCGCCGGCGATCTCCTCCACCCGGGTGACCAGGTCGAGGTTGCGGGCGAAGTTGTCGCCCTGGAATCGCGGGTTGTGGCGGCGGAAGTCGTCGTCGGCCAGGTCGTCGGGGGACCGGATCGCCCCGGAGAGGAACCCCCGGCCCAGCGGGGAGTAGGCCACGAAGCCGATGCCGAGCTCGCGTACCGTGGCGAGGACCCCGTCGGTCTCCGGATCCCGGGTCCACAGCGACCACTCGGTCTGCAGCGCGGTGATCGGATGCACGGCATGGGCCCGCCGGATGGTGTCGGGTGCCGCCTCGGACAACCCCAGGTGGCGGACCTTGCCTGCGGTCACCAGCTCGGCCATCGCCCCGACGGTCTCCTCGATCGGGGTGTCGGGGTCGACCCGGTGCTGGTAGTAGAGGTCGATGTGGCCCAGGCCGAGCCGCTCGAGGGACGCGTCGCAGGCCGCCCGGACGTACTCGGGGCGGCCGTTGACCCCCATGCGGGTGCCGTCGGCCGCTCGCTGGTTCCCGAACTTGGTGGCGACCACCACCTCGTCGCGGCGGGGTGCCAGCGCCCGTCCCACCAGCTCCTCGTTGGTGAACGGCCCGTAGGCGTCGGCCGTGTCGAAGAAGGTGACGCCCAGGTCGAGGGCGCGGTGGATGGTGGCGATCGACTCGGCCTCGTCCCGAGGTCCGTAGTACTCGCTCATCCCCATGCAGCCCAGCCCCTGGGCCGAGACGACCAACTGCTGTCCGAGTGTCCGTGTGCGCATGCCCTCAGGTCTAGCGTGCCGGGCCGGGGTTACGTTCCGAGGCCGCTCGGGCTGTCGGGCACGTCGACGGCGTGTTGCGCCAGCACGCCGAGCGGAACGATCTCGAGCACCAGCTCGTTGGTGGAGGCCAGCACTACATGGGACGCGGCGCCGTCGACGTGGGCGCGCAGCCAGTTTGCGGCGGTCACGCACCAGCGATCCCCAGGGACCAGCCCGGGGAATCCGTAGCGGGGCGCCGGGGTCGTGAGGTCGTTGCCGATGCGACGTTGGTGGTCGAGGAATTCGGCGGTGACCACCGCGCAGATCGTGTGGCTCCCCGGGTCATCGGGGCCGCTGGCGCAGCAGCCGTCCCGGTAGAAGCCGGTGAGCGGGTCGGTGCCGCACGGCTCGAGTGGCTCACCGAGGACGTTGCGGTCGACCATCCCCGCAGTATTGCGCATCCCCGGCGCTGGCCAGGGGTGAGGGCCGACCCTCCGGAGGCGGGGCCCGCACGTCGGCCACGGTGAACCGGGCAGGCGCCGACCCCCGCCGTCGCGCAAGCCGTCTCATGGGCCCTGGGTGGGCCGCTGCCGGTGGACACGCCCGAGCCCCGGAGCCCCCGAGCCCCGGAACCCCGGAACCCCGGAACCCACGAGCAGGTCAGTTGCAAACGGGCCCGCTCCGTGGCTCACTGGCGAGCGTGACAGGCGAGCAGACCAGTGTCGTCCGACCGGGCGCCGACTCGACCGGGTGTCCGTTCCCAGCGGACCCGCGCGCCGGTGGGCCCGCGACCGCCCGGATCTGACCGGCGACGCCACGTGCGCATAGCGATCACCGGAGGCACGGGATTCGTCGGCGGGCACCTGGCCGCCAGGCTGTCTGCACGCGGCCACCAGGTGGTCCTGGTGGCCCGGGGGGTGGATCGGCGACCGTGGGCCCACGAGGTCCGTGGCCTCCCCGGGGTCATCTCGATCCAGGCAGGTCTTGGCGACGAGCGCGGTCTGGCGGGGGCGTTCGAGGGATGTGACGCGGTGGCTCACTGCGCGGGCATCGATCACGAGATCGGCCTGCAGACCTACGAGGCCGTCCACGTCCGGGGGACCGAGCACGTGGTGCGCGCCGCCGAGGAGTCCGGGGTCCGCCGCCTCGCCTACGTCAGCTTCCTCCGAGCACGACCCGACTGCGGGTCGGCGTTCCATGAGTCGAAATGGGCCGCCGAGGAGATCGTGCGGGGGTCGGGCTGTGGGTGGACGGTCGTGAAGCCGGGCGTCATGTTCGGCCGTGGTGACCATCTGCTCGACCACCTGGGTCGTGCCCTCGCCACGTTTCCGGTCGTTCCGGGGATCGGGCCGCGCCGGTTCCGGCCACTGGCCGTGGGGGACGCGGTGAGCGTGCTCGAGGCGTCTCTCGTCGACGGACGGCTGACCTCCCAGACGGTCGGGATCGTGGGCCCCACCGAGATCGAATTCGACGACGCCGCCCGACTCGTCGCCGCCGAGATCGGCCGGCGGCGACCCCTCGTCCCGGTACCGCTGGCAGTCCATTCCCTCCTCGCACGCGCGTGCGAGCGGACCATGACGGTCCCTCTGATCACCACCGCTCAGGTGCGGATCCTCCGGGAGGGGATGATCGAGCCCGTGCGAGCGCCGGACGGGCTGCCCGTCGACTTGGCGCCGACCACCCGGTTCGACGGCGCGTCGATCCGGGCGGGCATTCGGGATCCCGGCCCCCTCGCACTCGGCGATCTCCGCATGGTCGCCGGTGCGGCGCGCATGGGCGGCCCTGGTGCCGTCCTCGTCTTCGACGGGGACTGCGGGTTCTGTACGGCCTCCGCCGCGTGGGCTGCCCGGCAGTTCCACCATGGCGAGCGTGCGGAGGCGTGGAAGCGCCTCGGCGCGGACTACCTCGATCAGCACGGGCTCAGCCTCGGCGACGTGGCCGGCGCCGCCTGGTGGGTGGATGACCTGGGGACGCGCGAGCGAGGTGAGCGTGCCATCGCCCGGGCGCTCCTGGCCGGCGGCAGACGACGACGCCTGCTGGGCCACCTTCTCCTCGTCCCCCCGGTGAGCTGTATCGCCGCCGGCCTCTACCCGCTGGTCGTGCGGTGGCGCCACCGGCTGCCCGGGAGCACGCCGGCCTGCAAGGTGGAGGCTGCCGGTCCGCCGGACGGCTGAACGCTCCGACGCGCACCGATCCGGGTCAACACGTCGGGCGGTGGGGCGTCCCTCACTTCATCCCGCGCCAGCCCGTCGCCCTCGTGTCACGGGTGTCAGTCGGTGGCGACCGCCGTGCCGGCAACGGTGCTGGTCATTCCCCCCCGTGCGGACGCTTGCCCTAACGTCAGACGTCGAGGGTGGCGATGGCCTCGTTGAAGGTCGCCGACGGGCGCATGACCGCCTCGGCCAGGGCCGGGTCGGGCTGGTAGTACCCGCCGATGTCGACCGGGTTGCCCTGGACGGCGACCAGCTCGTCCACGATGGCCTGCTCGTGGTCGGACAGGCGGGTGGCCAGGGCGGCGAAGGCCGCCGCCAGGGCGGGGTCGTCGGTCTGGCCGGCCAGCTCCTCGGCCCAGTAGAGGGCCAGGTAGTAGTGGCTGCCCCGGTTGTCGATGCCCCCCAGCTTGCGGCTGGGCGACTTGTCACGATCGAGGAAGGTCCCCGTCGCCCGGTCGAGGGTGTTGGCGAGGATCTGGGCCCGGGCGTTGCCCGTCGACTGGGCCAGCTGCTCGAAGCTGGCCGCCAGGGCCAGGAACTCGCCGAGGCTGTCCCACCGGAGGTAGTCCTGTTGGAGCAGCTGCTGGACGTGCTTGGGGGCCGAGCCGCCGGCGCCCGTCTCGAACAGCCCCCCACCGGCCAGCAGCGGCACGATGGAGAGCATCTTGGCGCTGGTGCCGAGCTCCATGATGGGGAAGAGGTCGGTCAGGTAGTCGCGGAGCACGTTGCCGGTCACCGAGATGGTGTCCTCGCCCCGGCGGATCCGCTCGAGGGAGAAGGCGGTGGCCTCCTCGGGCGGCATGATCTCGATCTGCAGGCCGGACGTATCGTGCTCGGCCAGCGAGCGGCGCACCATGCCGATCAGGACCGCGTCGTGGGCCCGGCCCTCGTCGAGCCAGAACACCGCCGGCGCCCCGCTGGTCCGGGCCCGGTGGACGGCCAGCTTCACCCAGTCACGGATCGGGATCTCCTTGGTCTGGCACATGCGGAAGATGTCGCCCGTCGACACTGCCTGCTCCAGCACCACGGCACCGGCGAGGTCGACCACCCGGACGGTGCCGTCGGCGGGGATCTCGAAGGTCTTGTCGTGGCTGCCGTACTCCTCGGCCGCCTGCGCCATCAGGCCGACGTTCGACACCGAGCCCATGGTGGCCGGGTCGTAGGCGCCGTTGGCCCGGCAGTCGTCGATGACCACCTGGTAGACGCCGGCGTAGCTGCTGTCGGGGATCACGGCCAGGGTGTCGTGCTCCTCACCGTCGGGACCCCACATGTGGCCCGAGGTGCGGATCATGGCCGGCATGGAGGCGTCGACGATGATGTCGCTGGGGACGTGCAGGTTGGTGATCCCCCGGTCGGAGTCGACCATCGCCAGGCCCGGGCCGGCAGCCAGCTCGGCGTCGAACGACGCCCGGATCTCGTCACCCCCGGGAAGGGCTGCCAGGCCGGCGAAGATGACCGCCAGCCCGTCGTTCGGGCTCAGGCCGGCGGCGGCCAGGGCCTCGCCGTGCTGTTCGAATGTGGTGGGGAAGAAGGCCCTGACCACGTGGCCGAAGATGATCGGGTCGGAGATCTTCATCATGGTGGCCTTGAGGTGCACCGAGAAGAGGACGCCATCGGCACGGGCCCGCTCCATCTGGGCGTCCAGGAACTGGTGGAGCGGTCCGACCCGCAGCACCGACGCGTCCACCACCTCGCCGGCCAGCACCGGCACCGACTGACGGAGGACCACGGTGGTGCCGTCGTCGGCGGCCAGCTCGATGCGGAGCGAGCCGTCCCCGGCGATCACCGTCGAGGTCTCCGTGGACCGGAAGTCGTCGGCGTCCATGTGGGCCACGTTCGTCTTCGAGTCCGGGCTCCACGCGCCCATCCGGTGGGGGTGAGCCTGGGCATAGTGCTTGACGGAGGCGGGGGCCCGGCGGTCGGAGTTGCCCTGGCGGAGCACCGGGTTCACCGCGCTGCCCATCACCCGGTCGTAGCGGGCACGGACGTCGCGTTCCTCGTCGGTGGCCGGGTCGTCGGGGTAGTCCGGGAGGGGGTAGCCGTGGGATTGCAGTTCGACGACGGCCGCCTTCAGCTGGGGGCTCGAGGCCGACACGTTGGGGAGCTTGATGATGTTGGCCTCGGGTGCCTGGGCCAGCGCCCCCAGCTCGGCCAGGGCGTCGTCGACCCGCTGGTCCTCGCCGAGGCGGTCGGGGAAGGAGGCCAGGATCCGTCCGGCCAGCGAGATGTCGCGGGTCTCCACCTCGACTCCGGCGGTGGCGGCGTAGGCCTGGACGACGGGGAGGAACGAGTACGTGGCCAGGGCGGGGGCCTCGTCGGTGTGGGTGTAGATGATGGTCGAGTCAGTCAACGGTGCTCCGATTCGCAGGGTGGGGGACGGGGGCGACCCCGCACGGCAACCAGAAGACCACTCCGGCCCTGGTGGGCGCAACCCCGTGGCTCGACTCCCCCGTCGGCTGCCCGTGCCCCACGACGGCCGCCCGACGGCCGCCCTCCCAGCCGGCGTCGCCGAACGGTTGTTCGAGGTCGTCGATTCGGGTCGGCGCACTGCCACCGGCAGGCGTGTGGCGAGCTCGACCATGTGCGTGCCGTCCTCGACCGACCCCAGGTCGGTCCGCTCGGCCAGAAGGGTCCGGCCGAAACCCGGAAACCCGCGAGCCGTGCCGGATCAGGAACCGACGACCGCCCATCGTCGGTGCGCTGCGAACGCTGCGAGTCGAAGCGGAAGTGTCGGCCTCGGCCTCGACAGAGCGGGTGACCGAACGGTGCGGCTCCCTCCCCTGATCCGACCGTTGGTCGAGTGATCCGACCGTTGGTCGAGCTCCACTGGACCCCGTTGGCGGTCCAGCTGCGTGGAGTTGCCTCCGTTGAAGAGGGCCTCCGTCGTCACCTGTTCGGAACGTCGCGGTTGGAGGGCCGCCGGCGGCGGGGGCCGGCAAGCGCTGGACCTGGGGGGCGCGGCGCCGGTGCGCCGCAGTGGAGTCGACAGCCTGGAAGGTATCGAGCGCCCCGACGAACGGTCCCATTCCGGCGCACTGCGCGCCGAGCCGCCCACTTCGAGATCGCAGGTGCTCGGGCGTCGGCGCCCGGTGCCGCCAACGGTTCGATCACGCCGCGGACTTCGAGGTACTGGAACTGCTGCGCCACGCTGGCATCGGATGGGGCATCGGATGAATAGTCGGGGGAGGCGGAGGGCGCTCGCTCGGACGCCTGCGCCCGGTGCCTCGGGCACTCGGTCCGCTTCCCGGCGACTGTCAGCGTGTCGCTGCGGCGCTCACCGGCGATGACAGCAGCGAATTTTCGAGATCTGCTGTGTTGTCGCTACTCGAACCTGAGCGAACTCCATGGCCGTCTGCTCGCCCTCGTCCCAGG
>DAHXOA010000160.1 GCA_027365145.1 Acidimicrobiaceae bacterium
ATGGCGGCCGTGCCCGGTGGGGGTGGCTACTGGGAGGTGGCCTCGGACGGTGGCATCTTCTCCTTCGGGAACGCCCAGTTCTACGGGTCGATGGGTGGGAAGCCACTGAACAAGCCCATCGTCGGTATGGCGGCCGTGCCCGGTGGGGGCGGCTACTGGGAGGTGGCCTCGGACGGGGGCATCTTCTCCTTCGGGAACGCCCAGTTCTACGGGTCGATGGGTGGCCATCCCCTCAACCAGCCCATCGTCGGCATGGCGGCCGTGCCCGGTGGGGGCGGCTACTGGGAGGTGGCCTCAGACGGGGGGATCTTCTCCTTCGGGGACGCCCAGTTCTACGGCGCCGCCTCTGGATGACGGGGACGTGACCCTCAGGTGTGCCGGAGGTCCGGGAACCGGCGCAGCCGCCCGAGCCTGCCGAGCCTGCCCGCGTTGACCCCGACGTCGGCAGCGGCGAGCATGCGGAGGTCGCCCCGGGAGTTGCCGTAGGCCCAGAGCCGGCAGCCGGTCAGGTGCTCTTCGGCCATCCACAGCTCCAGTCGCCGGAGCTTCTCCGAACCCCGACAGTTCTTGCCGTCGTAGCGGCCGGTGAGCCGGTTCGCCTCGTCGACGGCGAGGCGGGTGGCGATCACGGTGTCCACCCCCAGCCGTTCTCCCGCCGCGTGGACGTAGCAAGCAGGCGAGGCGGAGACGATCGCCACCCGGTCGCCCCGGCGACGATGCCAAGCCAACCGGCGCTCCACCTCCGGTCGGAGACGGGACGCCAGGTGTCGTGTCGCGAACTTCTCGGACACAGCATCGACCTGGGCGGCCGGGATCCCGGCGAGCACGGCGACGAAGAGCCGTTCCTTTGCGTCGTCGGCGACACTTCCGCCTGCCACGGCGCCGTAGGCCAATGCCGGAGCCAGCGCGCCCGTCGCCCGGGAGACGGTTGGGCGGCCCGCCACGGCGACGAGGAACGGGAAGACACTCCCCCCCCGCGTCAGCGTGCCGTCGAAGTCGAAGGCGGCCACGTCGGTCATCGACCGTGGCCCGATCGCGGCCGTGACGAGATCCCATACGGGGTGAGGCAGTGCATCCGGGTGATTCTGGCAGATCGAGCCGGTAGCCTGGGCAGGCGTCGGTGACGGGACCATTCCTGATCGTTCTGGTCGACAATGGTGGTGGCGCCGTCTAACGTGGGCGGGGACGACGTCCGACCATGCACCCGTCGTGTGGCGGAACGGTCGGGTAGCTACCGTCGTACCGTCGTAGCACGCTGTAGGCAACCGACTCGAGAGCCGTACCAAAGGAGCACTCCATGGCCATCCGTCTGGGCGACACCGCCCCCGACTTCACCGCCGAGACCACCGAGGGGACGATCAACTTCCACCAGTACCTGGGGGACAGCTGGGGCATCCTCTTCTCTCACCCGAAGGACTTCACCCCCGTGTGCACCACCGAGCTGGGGGCGTTCGCGAAGGCGAAGCCGGAGTTCGACAGGCGCAACACCAAGCTGATCGGCCTCTCCGTCGACGACGTCACGTCCCACCGCAGCTGGGTGGGCGACATCGAGGAGACCCAGGGAACCGCCCTCAATTTCCCCCTCATCGGTGACCAGGACCGCAAGGTGGCCGACCTCTACGACATGATCCATCCGAATGCGAACGACACGCTCACGGTGCGTTCCGTGTTCATCATCGGGCCGGACAAGAAGGTCAAGCTCACGCTCACCTACCCGGCCTCGACGGGCCGGAACATCGACGAGGTCATCCGTGTCCTGGACTCGCTGCAGCTCAGCGCCGACTACAGCGTGGCGACGCCGGTCGACTGGCGGGATGGCCAGGACGTGATCGTGGCGGCCGGCCTGTCCGACGAGGAGGCGAAGGCGAAGTTCCCCAAGGGGTTCCGGACGCTCAAGCCGTACCTCAGGATGACGCCGCAGCCCAACAAGTAGGACCCGCTCCCGGACGGCGGTACCGCGTGCCGCCGCCGGCCGGGGAGCGACGCGGACACACCCGCCGCGTCGCCGTGTTCGAGGGATGTCCGCCGGGCCCGGCTGATCGCGCCGGGCTCTGGACATCGATGCTCCGGCCGACGGGCTCCATGCCGTGGTCGCTGGAGCCCGGTGCCTGTCGTGACCTGCTACGCTCTGGCACGAGGTGAGCCCCACTGGAGGGCCCCTGTCGGTGGGTGGCGCCGCTAGGTGATGGATCCGCCGACACCGTTGACGACATGCAGAGGTGTACCCGCCCACATGCCCGACAAGCAGGCAACTATCGCCGATCACCGGCTGCATCCCACGGACACGGGGTCGCCGGAGGTGCAGATCGCCATCCTCACGGAGCGGATCGCCCATCTGACCGAGCATCTGAAGGTGCACAAGGGTGACCACCACACGCGGCGTGGGCTGTTGAAGCTCATCGGGCGTCGCCGGAGGTTGCTCGACTACGTGCGCAACAACGACGTCGAGCGCTACCGGACGATCATCGGTCGTCTCGGGCTCCGGCGCTGACGGGCGGACGTGTTCGGGCTCTCCCTCGGGAGGGCCCGAACGGCTGTCGCGAAGGAGCCCCGCTCCGGGTGCGGCAGGACCACCGGGAGCCCCGCTCCGGGTGCGGCAGGACGGTGCCGCCTGTGCGGTGCACGATGACCACGATGGAACAGGGCGGCTGAGCAGTCAGTCACCAGTTGCCGATCACCCGGTTTTCCCCCCTGGTGGGGAGCGGGGTGGTCGACCACTGGCAGCTGGCTCGAGGCGCCCGCGACCCAACCAAGGAGCGTCATGACCGACGCCATTTCTGTATCGGGACCGATCACCGGAACCGATCGCACACTCAGTTTCGAGACCGGCAAGCTCGCGCAGCTCGCCGACGGCGCCGTCGTCGGGCGGATCGGCGACACCGTCGTCCTCGCCACGGCCACGGCCGCCCGATCGGTGCGCGAGGGCACGGACTTCTTCCCGCTGACCGTCGACATCGAGGAACGGACCTACGCCGCGGGAAAGATCCCCGGGTCGTTCTTCCGGCGAGAGGGGAGGGCGTCCGACCAGGCCATCCTCACCTGCCGCCTGATCGATCGTCCGTTGCGACCGTCGTTCCCGAAGGGGTTCCGCAACGAGGTCCATGTCGTAGGGACCGTGCTCGGAGCCGACCAGGAGAACCCGCACGACGTCCTGGCCATCAACACCTCGTCGGCCGCCCTGATGCTCTCGGGGATCCCGTTCGACGGACCCATCGGCGCGGTCCGGATCGCGTACTCGACCGATGGCCAGTGGACGCCCCATCCGACGTTCGAGGAGGGCGACGAGTCGACCTTCGAGCTCGTCGTCGCCGGCCGGGCGCTCGACGCCGGCAGTGACACGGACATCGCCATCATGATGGTCGAGGCGGGTGGCACCGAGCGCTCGTGGCGCTACTACGAAGAGGGAGCTCCGAAGGTCACCGAAGAGGTCCTCGCCGACGGGTTGGAGGCGGCCAAGACCTGGATCCGCGAGTCGATCCTGCTCCAGCGCCGGCTCGTCGAGGCGGTGGTGGCCGCCACGGGTCCGATCGCACCGATCGAGTTCACGACGTTCACCGACTACGGCGACGACGTAGGGGCCCGGGTCGAGGCCGTCGGCACCGACGCCGTTGCTGCCGCCAACCGGATCACCGAGAAGGCCCCCCGGGCGGAGGCGATCGATGGGGCGACCCGCACGATCGTCGACTCCTTGTCCGGGGAGTTCCCGGATCGCGAGCGCGAGATCAAGGCCGCAGTGCGGGCGCTGACGAAGAAGCTGGTGAGGAAGCGGATCGTCGAGGAGGGCGTCCGGATCGACGGGCGAGGCACGGCCGACATCCGACCGCTGTCGGCGGAAGTCGACCTCCTGCCCACCGCGCACGGATCCGCGCTATTCCAGCGGGGTGAGACCCAGGTGCTCAACGTCACCACCCTCGGGATGCCGCGGATGAACCAGCTGCTCGACACCATCACCCCTGATGATTCGAAGCGCTACATGCACCACTACAACTTCCCGCCCTACTCGACCGGCGAGACCGGCTTCATGCGCGGTCCCAAGCGCCGGGAGATCGGTCACGGGCTCTTGGCCGAGCGGGCGCTGCTCCCAGTGGTGCCCAGTGCAGAGGAGTTCCCCTACACACTTCGGCTCGTTTCCGACGTGCTGGCGTCGAACGGGTCGACGTCGATGGCGTCGGTGTGCGGCTCGACCCTGTCGCTGATGGCGGCGGGCGTCCCGCTGAAGGCGCCAGTGGCCGGGATCGCCATGGGGCTCGTCTACGACGGAGGCAACTACGTGACGTTGACCGACATCCTCGGAGCCGAGGACGCGTTCGGTGACATGGACTTCAAGGTGGCAGGGACGAAGGATGCGGTGACGGCGCTGCAGCTCGACACGAAGATCGACGGGCTCCCCGCCGACGTGCTCGGTCGGGCGCTCCTCCAGGCCAAAGAGGCGCGACTCACGATCCTCGACGTGATGGCGGGCGCCATCGGCGAGCCGAGGGCAGAGGTGGCGGCCTCGGCGCCGAAGATCGTCTCCTTCGAGATCCCCATGGACAAGATCGGTGAGGTGATCGGCCCGAAGGGGAAGGTCATCAACGCCCTCCAACAGGAGACGGGGGCGGACATCGCCGTCGACGACGACGGCATGGTCGGGACCGTCACCATCGGGGCGAAGGACGGCACCGCCGTCGAGGAGGCACGGCGCCGGATCGCCACCATCTTGGATCCGCCGCTCGCCGAGGTGGGCGAGACCTACCAGGGCAAGGTGGTCAACATCACGAAGTTCGGTGCCTTCGTGAACATCCTCCCCGGTCGAGACGGCTTGCTGCACATTTCGAAGATCGGGCAGGGAAAGCGGGTCGAGCGGGTCGAGGACGTCCTCGAGCTGGGGCAGCCGATCGAGGTCCGTGTCGACGATATCGACCCGCAGGGGAAGGTCTCCTTGTCGATGGCAGGCGCCGCCCCGACGGTCCCCGACCGGGGGGCACGGGAGGATCGGCCACGTGGCGACCGCCCGGATCGGGGTGGGAGCAGCCCGCGTAGCTCGCGGCCGTCGGTGCCGTCGGCGCCGTCGAGCTCGACCTTCGAGGACGCGTTCGAGGCTGAGCTCGTCGGGGAGTTCGGAGATCTGGGCCCGGCTGCCTCGACCCCGTCCGACGTTCGCTCGGACGGAGGTGATCGCCGGAGGGGTGGTCGCCGGCGCCGCTGACGCCGTGCCCTCGTTCGCCGGAGCGCTCCCGGTCCGGTCGGTGAGCCGGTGAGCCGGTGATCCGCACCGAGACCCTGCCATCGGGCCTGTCGCTCGTCACCGAGGAGATGGTCGACGCCCGTTCCGTCGCCATCGGCTTCTGGGTCGGTACCGGTTCACGCGACGAGCCAGTGTCGCGGGCCGGAGCCTCCCACGTGCTCGAGCACCTCTTGTTCAAGGGAAGCACCAGCCGGACCGCGGCCGACATCGCCGAGGCGGTGGACGAGGTCGGCGGGGACTTCAACGCCTACACGACGAAGGAGTACACCTCCTTCTACATCCGCCTCCTGGCCGAGGATCTCGACCTCGGCCTGGACATCCTCTCGGACATCATGTGGGACCCGGCGTTGGCTGCCGACGACCTCGAGGCGGAGCGGCGGGTGATCCTGGATGAGATCCTGATGCACGCCGACGAACCGGCGGAGGAGGCGGCTGAGCTGTGTGCCGCTGCGCTCTTCCCCGATCACCCGCTCGGACGGGAGGTGCTCGGGGAGGAAGCGACCATCTCGACGCTGACGGCCGAGGAGGTTCGGGAGTTCTTCTCGGTCCACTACCGGCCCGGGAACATGGTGGCTGGCGTGGCAGGCCACATCGTGCACGAGCAGGTGGCCGAGGGGCTGGAGCGAAGGGTCACGGGGCAGCCGGGCGGTCGTGGCCCCGTGCGCACCCCGCCGGGTAGTGGCGTGGAGGCCCTGCGCGTGACCCGGCGCCCGACCGAGCAAGCCCATCTCGTGCTGGGATGCCGCGGCGTCGACCGGCACGATGGACGACGGTACGCCATGGCCGTGCTCAATCACGCCCTGGGTGGCGGGCTCTCCAGCCGCCTCTTCCAGGAGATCAGGGAGCGGAGGGGCCTGGCGTACTCGGTCTGGTCCGACCGGATGGCGTTCGACGACGCCGGCGCCCTCATCATCGGGGTAGGGACGGCGCCGGAGCACGTCACCGAGGTGCTCGACGTCCTCACGGATGCGGTGGCGAACCTCGGTGAGGACGGCATCACCGACCGGGAGCTCACGATCGCCAAAGGGAACCTCCGGGCCGAGATGCTGCTCTCGAACGAGGACTCGGGAGCGCGCATGGGGAGGATCGGCGCGAGCTTGCTGCTCCACGGTGCGGTCCACGAGGTGGAAGAGGTCGTCGCCCGTATAGGGGCGGTGACGCCGGACGAGGTTCGCTCGGTTGCCGCCGAACTGGCGGCGGCGCCGCGGGTGCTCTCGGTCGTCGGGCCCTTCGAACCCTCGGACTTCGATCCGATGGTGCTCGGGCTGGGCTGACGTCCGTCGGCGGTTCCCGCACAGCGGTAGGGTGATGCCGTGCGCGTGGGTGTGATGGGAGCCGGCGGATCCATGGGGGCAGAGGTGTGCCGAGCCGTGGGCGCCACTGCCGACATGGAGCTCGTGGCTGCCGTCGATCCCCGCTTCGCCGGGGTCCCGCTCGGCGACGTGATCGGTGGGAGCCACGCCAGCGGAGCGGGAGCCCTCGTGGTCGGTTCCGACGTGGCCGCGCTCGTCGCGGCCGGAGCGGAGGTGGCGGTGGACTTCACTCGCCGAGACGCGGCCCGGTCGTCCCTGGAGCGCTGCGCCGAGGCCGGTATCCACGCCGTCGTGGGGACCACCGGATTCACCGAGCAGGATCTCTCGGACCTCCGCCGGTGGTTCGCCGGTCCCGGCGCGAACGCACCGAACTGCGTGCTGGCGGCGAACTTCGCCATCGGCGCGGTGCTGATGATGCGGTTCGCAGCACTGGCGGCGCCCTGGTTCGACGGGGTCGAGATCGTCGAGCGGCACCGCGCCGAGAAGGAGGATGCACCATCCGGCACTGCGGTCCAGACGGCGGCACTCGTGGCCGCCGCCCGCCGGGATCGGGGCGGGGCGCCGTTTCCGTCGGACGCCACGGTGACCTGGGCCGTGGACGGGGCGCGCGGTGGATCGGGACCCGGTGGGGTGCGGCTCCACTCCGTCCGCCTTCCCGGGTCCGTCGCCCACCAGGAGGTGGTGTTCGGGTCCCGTGGCCAGACGCTCACGATCCGGCACGACGCGCTCGACCGGGTGGCCTTCATGGACGGCGTCCTCCTGGCCGTCGAGTCCGTGGCGACCCGGCCGGGCTTGACCGTCGGGATCGACGGCCTTCTCGGACTCGAGCTCTGAGTCCGAAGCCGAGCGCCCTGAACCGAGAGCCGAGAGCCGAGCACCCAGGTCGTGAGGTCATGAGGGAGAAGGTGCGGGCTCGGATCCTCGAGGCCACCTACTCGTGCGTGGCACGGTGGGGTTTGGCGAAGACGACGGTCGAGGACGTGGCCCGGCATGCCGGAGTGTCCCGAGCGACGGTCTACCGGTACTTCCCGGGCGGCCGAGACGAGCTCATCCAGCAGGTGATCGCCTGGGAGTTCGCCCAGTTCTTCGGCCGGCTTTACGAAGAGGTGCGTGACGCTGCCAACCTCGAAGAGGTAATAGAGCGGGGGATCATGCTCGCCCGGGAGTCTCTCTTGCACCACGAGGTGCTCCAGCGGGTAGTGCAGACGGATCCCGACGTCTTGCTCCCGAAGATCACGGTAGAGTCCAGCCGGATCCGGGGGGTCATCGCCGCGTTCCTGGTCCCCTACATCCGGCGCCACGGGGTTGCCGACGGGGTGGACGAGGCCGAGGCGGCCGACTTCCTGGCCCGGATGGTGCTGTCCTACATCGCTTCACCGGGCCGGTGGGACCTCACCGATCGGACCGAGGTCACCGAGCTCGTGCGCACGGAGCTCCTCGCCGGGATCGTGGCCGGGCCCGAGCCCGAGACCGGGTAGCCGCGGCCGGCAGCCGCCGAGACCGGCGCCCCGTTGACCATGTAACAAAGAGTGGCTTATTGTGTCAGCGTGCCAGCCGGGGGAATGGAGATGGTCGGAATCCAGGGTGAGCCGACCCCGGCCATCTCTGGCCCGTGGCCCGGCACGACCGGTGGTGGCGGCGTCGGCCGGACCGGTAGGCAGTCCCAGCGCACCACGATCGTGGGAGCGGCGCTGCGGTGCATCGCCCGTCACGGGATCGCGAAGACCACGGTCGACGACGTCGCCGGCGAAGCAGGCGTGTCGCGGGCCACGATCTACCGTGTCTTCCCCGGCGGGAAGGACGCGGTGTTGGCGGCGGCGTACGACACGGAGATGGCGCGGCTGTTCTCGGCGTTGGGTGTGCAGATGGGCGAGGCGGAGGATCTCACCGAGGTCTTGGTCGAGGGGATCGCCGGCTCCAGCCGGTTCCTCGAGGAGCATCAGGCGATCAGCTACCTGGTCGCGCACGAGCCGGAGGTCGTGCTCCGTCGCCTGGCTTTCGACGCCTGCGACGAGTTGCTGGCCGTCGCCTCCGGCTTCGTTGCGCCGTACCTGGCCCGGTGGATGAGCATGGACGAGGCCCGGCGCATCTCGGAGTGGGGAGTCCGGATCGTGCTCTCGTACCTGGTCGATCCGGTTCCAGGGGTCCGGCTCTCCGATCCCGCTGCCGCTCGCCACGTGGTCGAGACCTTCGTGTTGCCCGGGGTGCGGGCCCTGCGCGTGGCCGATCCCGATGCGCCCATCGATCTCACCGCGGCATTCGCCTCGCGCCGTACGCGCTCGGACGGCGAGCGAACCCCCGGTCGGCGTACAGCCGACAGGCCCACCAAAGAGCACGAACCGGAACAACGACGGAAGGGACGAGTGTGATGACACCGGAGATGAGCAGCACCGAGGCGATGATCGGCCGGGCCGACGTCGACGACTACGAGGCGATCCTGTCGGTCATCGGGACCGAGGAGTCGAGCGGGCAGCACCGGGTGCACTCCGACTACGACACCACCTTCACCTGGAACTACGAGAAGGGCGCCCGCCCGAAGCTGACGAAGCTCTACGAGAAGGCAAAATCCGCCCAGTGGAACGGCGAGACCGACCTGCCGTGGGACACCGACGTCGACCAGGAGAAGCTGGTCCTCGCCAACGCCGAGGCGACGGGTGGTTTCAGTGCCGGTTTCGACCTGACCGGGACGCCGCTCACCAGCTGGACGGACAAGGAGTGGCTCCGCTTCGGGGTCGAGAGCCAGAACTGGACGCTCTCGCAGTTCATGCACGGCGAGCAGGGTGCCCTGGTGTGCACGGCCAAGATCGTCGAGTCGGTGCCGTGGATCGACGCGAAGTACTACGCCGCCACCCAGGTGATGGACGAGGCCCGCCACGTCGAGGTCTTCGCCAAGTACCTGGACGAGAAGCTGTCCGGCCACTACCCGATCAACGGGCACCTCCGGATGCTCCTCGACGACATCATCGCCGATTCCCGGTGGGACATGACCTACCTCGGGATGCAGATCATGGTGGAGGGCCTGGCCCTGGCGGCCTTCGGCTTCATGCATCAGATGACCGGCGATCCACTGCTCAAGACGCTGCTTCGCTACGTGATGGCCGACGAGGCCCGCCACGTGGCCTTCGGGGTGCTGAGCCTGCAGGAGTACTACCAGGAGCTGACGGCGGCCGAGCTGCGGGAGCGCCAGGAGTTCGCGTTCGAGGCCGCGGTCCGGATGCGCGACCGCTTCCTCCAGCAAGAGGTGTGGGATCGCATGGGGGTCGATCCGAAGCTCGTGGTCCCCGTGCTGCTCCAGGCGCCCGAGCGGGGAGCCTTCCAGGCCCTGCTCTTCTCCAAGATCGTTCCCAACTGCAAGAAGCTGGGCCTTCTGGACGCAGCCGACGGATGGTTGCGGAAGAAGTTCACCGAGCTGGGCGTCATCGAGTTCGAGTCGTGGACCGACACGTCCGAGGAGTACGACGCGCTGGCGTCCTTGCCACCGAAGGACCGGCTGGCGTCGTAGCAGGGGGAGGGCACGGGCCCTCCTGCCGGGCGTAGCCAGGTGTCGGTTTCTGGTTGGGTGCCAGCGGACCGGGACCGCTCCGCGCGTCCGCGGGCCCCTGGTAGCGTGGCGGGGCATGGACGCGTACTGCAGGCACCGAGAGCCGGCTGCGTCTCCGTGGTGAGCGCCCGCTTCGGATCGGTGGTGACCGCCATGGTCACCCCGTTCGATGAACACGGAGCGCTGGACGTGGACCGGGCGGTGGAGCTGGCGCGCCACCTCGAGTCCAGCGGGTCCGATGGTCTGGTGCTTGCCGGCACCACCGGTGAGGGTCCGGTCCTCTCCGACCAGGAGAAGCTCGACCTCTTCGAGGCGGTGGCCTCCCGCGTGACCGTCCCGGTGCTCGCCGCCACGGGGACGAACGACACGGCGCACTCCGTCGCGCTCACCCGACGTGCCGCGGCCACGGGCATCGCCGGGCTCCTCGTCGTCACGCCGTACTACAACCGACCCTCGCCCGCCGGGGTGGCCGCCCACTTCCAGGCCATCGCCCAGACCAGTGACCTGCCGATCGTGCTCTACGACATCCCGGTCCGTACCGGCCGGCGGATCGGTACCGACCAGATCGTCGCCCTGGCGCGAGAGGTGCCCACCATCGTCGGGCTGAAGGACGCCACCGGCGACGTCGCCGGGGCGGCCCGGGTAGCGGCCGCGTGCCCCGACGGTTTCGAGGTCTACAGCGGGGACGATGCACTGACCCTCCCGATCCTCTCCGTCGGAGGCGTCGGCGTGATCAGCGTGGCCGCCCACTGGGCGGCGGCTGCCTTCGGGCACATGATCTCGTCCTTCCGGCAGGGAGCGGTCGACGAGGCGAGAGCCGTCAACACCGCGCTGGACGAGTCGTACCGGTTCCAGTCGACCGCCGACCACCCCAATCCGGTGCCGGCGAAGGCCATGTGCCGGGCGCTCGGCTTCGCCGTCGGCCAGTGTCGGCTGCCACATCCTCCTGCACCCGCCGCGCTGGACGACGAAGCAGCAGCGGTGCTGGGTCGGCTGCGTGCCGCAGGACCAGAGCCCTCCGGACGGCTCCATGGCGTCAGGCAGCCCGTTGGCTGATCCCGGGAAGGACGGGAAGGACGGGAAGGAGCCGACCCGCAAGGGGGGCGCGGACGGACGGTCGCACCAGGGCACCCGAGGCGAGGACGCTGCGGCTGGCCCAGCGAAGGCTGGCGCAGCAAAGACGGGCCGCAGCGCAGCAAAGACGGGCCGCAGCGCCACGAAGGGCGGTCCAGCCCCGGTCCGCATCGCCTTCCTGGGGGGCCTGGGTGAGATCGGTCGCAACTGCGCGTGCGTCGAGGTCGACGGGCGCATCCTGGTCCTCGACGTCGGCATCATGTTCCCCGAACCCGACATGCCCGGCGTCGACCTCGTGCTGCCCGACCTCTCCTACCTGCGGGAGCGGGCCGATCGGGTGGACGGCGTCATCCTGACCCACGGGCACGAGGACCACACCGGCGGCCTGGCGTACCTTCTCCGGGACCTGGCGGTCCCCGTCTACGGCAGCGAGCTCACCCTCGGGCTGGCCCGCAACCGCGTCGACGAGGCGGGACTGGCGAGCCGGGCCGACTTCGTGGTGGTGCGCGACGGCGAGCGACGCCGGATCGGTCCGTGCGACGTGGAGTTCATCCCGGTGACCCATTCGGTGCCTCACGCGTTCGCCACCGTCTTCCATACCCCCCAGGGGGTGATCCTCCACTCCGGTGACTTCAAGATCGACCTCCATCCGGTGGACGGTCGCCGGACCGACCTGGCGCGGATGGGCGCGCTGGCCTCGGACCCGGGCGTGCGGTTGCTCCTCGGGGACTCCACGAACGCAGAGGAGCCCGGGTTCACACCGTCGGAGTCCACGGTCGGGGTCACCCTCCGGAAGGTCTTCCTGGAGCGTCCGGGGCGCCGTTTCGTCGTGACGTGCTTCGCCAGCCACATCCATCGCGTCCAGCAGGTCGCCGATGCCGCGCTGGCCGGTGGTCGGAAGGTGGCGACCCTGGGCCGGTCGATGCAGAAGAACGTGGCCCTCGCCCGCCGGCTCGGGGTGCTCCAGATTCCCGACGATGCGTTGGTGGACGTCGAAACCGTGGACTCGCTCCCTCCGGGCCAGGTGTGCGTGATCTCCACCGGGTCCCAGGGCGAGCCGATGTCGGCGCTGTCCCGCCTGGCGAGCGGGGAGAACCGGTTCTTCTCTCTCCGGCCCGACGACGTGGTGGTGATCAGCGCTCATCCGATCCCGGGCAACGAGTGGTCGGTGGGTCGCGTGATCGACGGGCTGCACCGCAGGGGAGTGGAGGTCATCCACTCCGGGGTGGAGGCCGTCCACGTGAGCGGCCATGCCCGCCAGGGCGAGCTGGCCACGCTCCTGTCGGTGGTGCACCCGGAGTACTTCATCCCCGTGCACGGTGAGTACCGGCACATGGCCAACCATGCCCGCCTGGCCGCGTCGATGGGCATGGCTGACGACCGGGTGATGCTGTGCGAGGACGGCGACGCCGTGCGCCTCGACGCAACCGGCCTCCATCGGGACGGCGAGGTGCCCGGGGGGTATCTCTACGTCGACGGCAGCTCGGTCGGTGACATCGGCCACGGGGTGCTCCGAGATCGCAGGGTCCTCTCGGAAGAGGGCGTGATCATGGTCGTGGCGACGGTGGACCAGCGTCGTCGAGAAGTCGTGGGCGAGCCGCAGTTGATTGCCAGGGGATGGGCCTACGACACCGACAGCGAGGCGCTGTTCGCCGAGGCGGCGGTCCTGGTGAGCGAGGCGCTGGCCAAGGCCCTGGCGAGCGACGGGCACGACCACGAGACGTTGAACCGGGTGGCGCGCAAGGCGCTGGGACGGGTGGTGGGTGCGCGGACCCGCCAACGACCGATGATCGTCCCCGTCATCGTCACCGTCTGACCGTCATCGTCACCGTCTGAACTGCCACCTGCCGAACATCCACCCGGGCATCCCCGGTTGCCGAGTAATCTCGGCTCCACTGTGACCACCAGCACCAAGCGCTCGCCCCGTCGCGACGC
>DAHXOA010000010.1 GCA_027365145.1 Acidimicrobiaceae bacterium
CCCGCCATCCCTGGCACTCCCCGTCGCCTGCCGAAGGTGATCGAGTTCGGCGTCGAGGGCGGCCCGACCCACGTAGCGGACGTCGTCGACACAGACCGGCTGGGTCCCGATGGCACCGGAAGTGTCGTGGGCGAGCCGATCCCGGTAGACGGGGAAGTCCGCCAAGTCCGCCCTGCCCTTCCCGAGGAACGGAGTGTCGCTCACGTCCCCGAACCCACTCAGACGGTCGAGGACGTAGGTGGCGTAGCTCGCCTTGCCCATCTCACCGTCGTTGACCACGTCGATACCGGCCGCTCGCTGCCGGTCAACGACCTCACCCACGGCCCGGGACACATCGGCTCCCGATGCTTCTGGGGTAAGCCACACCGGCCGGGGAAGGCTCCCGGTATGGGTGGTGAGGATCCGGTCCGAGCTCGTCTGCATGCTGGCTCCCTGGGGGACGTTCGGTGTGGCGTCCACACCGGTGTACCACCCCGGCCACCGCCCCCGACCTGCGCCCACCCGCTGCTGCTACCGAGCCCTACCCGTGACCCCCTACCCGTGACCCCCTACCCGTGATGCCATGCTCGTACGGATGAGCAGCTTCGGCGAGGCACTGGGCAACAAGGCGTTCCGATGGCTCGAAGCAACCGCCGTCTTCTCCAACACCTCGATCTGGATCCTGACCCTGGTCAGCGGGTTCGTCATGGAGACGCTGACCCGCGCCCCCCTCCTCATCACCCTGGTCGCCGTGATCACCTCCGTGACCGGACTGGCCTCCGCCTCGGTGTCGGGCGCCGCCGCCGAGGCGCGGGACCGCCGGGTCGTCATCCTCCTGGCGAAGGCCATCCTCCTGGTATCAGCCGGGTTCCTCGCCCTCGTCGCCGCCACCGGCACCCTGACGCCGACGACACTGCTGATCGGGCTGGCCGGGGTCGGCTTCGCCATGGGCACCTCCTCGCCGTCGTGGTGGACCACCGTGAGCAGCCTGGTCCCCGCCCGGCTCGTCCCGGTAGCCCTGAGCCTGGACAGCTTCCAGTGGAACATCGGCCAGGTGGTCGGCCCGGTGCTGGGCGGCGCCGTCCTGCGCGCCTCGGGCAGCACCGGCCTCTTCGCCATGTGCTGCGTCCTCCTCCTCCCCCTGCTCGCCTTCCTTGCCATCTGGCGGGACCGTGGCGACCTCCACCTGTCGACGCTGGGGAGCGGAGCCACCGAGAAGACGCTGGGCGCCATCTCGGCCGGATGGCACTTCTTCTATTACACCCCGGGCCTGCGCGCCATCGCCGCCCGCACCGCCCTCTACGTGACCCCGGCCGTGGCGCTCGGGTCGCTCCTCCCCCTCCTGGCCGCCCGCTACCTGCACGCCACCCCCACCACCTACGGCTTCTACCTGGCACTCGGCGGGCTGGGGGCACTGCTGGCGGCCCTCGTGCTCCCCCGGCTCCACGGCATGCTCCACCTGGACGTGCTCGTGGCGCTCGTCACGATCGTGAACGCCGGCGCCATCACCGCCCTGGCGCTCGTCCCGAAGACCTACGTCGCGGTGCCCTCGCTCCTCGTTACCGGAGCGTCGTGGGTATGGGTCACGACCGTGCTCACCATCGCCACGCGCGACTCCGCCCCCGAGTGGGTCCGCACCCGGCTGCTCGCCATCTACTACGTGGTCCAGCAGGTACCCTTCGCCGCCGGTGGGCTCCTCTTCGGGATCGTCGCCACCTTCCTCCCGCTGCGCACGACGCTCGTGATCGACGCCGCCCTCTTCGTCCCGGGGCTCCTGCTCATCCCCCGCTACGGGCTTCCGGTCGTGGACCGGGAGAGCCAGCAGCTCATCGTGCGGCCGACCGTTCCCATCGGCGACCACGTCGACCCCGACGACGGTCCGGTGCTCGTGTTGATCGACTACCAACTGGCCGAGGACGACGTCGACCCGTTCCTCGACGCCATGGCCCGGCTCCGCCTGGTCCGGCGGCGACTGGGTGCCTCCCGCTGGGGGATCTTCGAGGACGTCACCCGCCATGGCCGCTTCGTCGAGACCTTCATCGTCTCCTCGTGGGATCGCTACGTGCTGCAACGCGCCCACTACACGGCAGCCGATGCCGCTATCGAAGCCCAGGTCCGGCAGTTCCACCAGGGTGACGACGGGCCTACCGTGACCCGGTTCGTCCACCCCGACACGGCCGAGGCCGCCCGCGCCCGCTCCTCCTGGCGGAGGGACATCACCAGGGTCTTCGCCGACCCGTTCCTGGAACGTCCCGACGCACTCGACCGCGTGCTCCCCTCCGCCTGGCGGCACGACCCCGGTGGCGGCGACGGGGTCGGCTCCCCTGGGACCCGGGGTGCCCCGGGAGGGGAGCCCGGCGCGCCTCGGAAGGGATCCCCCGGCCATGCCGCATCCGGTGACGGGGAGCCACCGGGCATCGCCGAACCCACGCACCCAGCCGGGAACAGCTCAGACCAGTGACCGGCGGAAACGGGCGACCTCGGCAATGACGCCGTAGACGTCCTCGACCCGGCGGGTGCCGTCGGCAACCCAGCCGTCCGCCCGGTAGAAGGCGGCAG
>DAHXOA010000039.1 GCA_027365145.1 Acidimicrobiaceae bacterium
GGCATGCACCCCCTGCTGGCGGGCCATCTCCTTCACCACCAGCCGGACCGTCATCACGGTGTCGGCCATGGTCAGGGCGTCGGTGTAGCGCAGGTCGATCTCGTGCTGGCTCGGAGCGTCCTCGTGCTGGGCGTGTTCGACGGGGATCCCCATCTCTTCCAGCGTGAGCACCGTGCGCTGCCGGATGTCGCTGGCCCGGTCGGTCACCGTCAGCTCGAAGTACGAACCGGAGTCCAGGGTCCGGGGAGGATGTGAGGGGTCCCCGTCGTCGAAGTAGAAGTACTCGATCTCGGGGGCGGCGAAGAACGTGAATCCCTGCTCCTTAGCCCGGCCGAGGGTCCGGCGGAGCACGTGGCGTGGGCAGCCCTGGAACGGTGTCCCGTCCAGGTTCACGATGTCGCACACCACCCGGGCCACGCTGGCCTCCCCGGGCCAGGTCCCCTCCGGCCCGCCGCGGCCGTGCCAGGGGAGGAGTTGGAAGGTGGCGGCGTCCGGCCGGGCCAGGACGTCTCCCTCCTGGATGCGGCTGAAGCCGTCGATGGCCGATCCGTCGAAGGTCATCCCCTCTTCGAGCGCGTTCTGGAGCTCGGCCGGGGTGATGGCGAACGACTTCGGCGTGCCGAGGACGTCGGTGAACCAGAGCTGGACGAACCGGATCCCGCGCTCTTCGACCGTGCGGAGGACGTACGCCTCCCGGCCGCCTCCCGCCGGGGTGTCGTCGCCCATCAGCCCGCCACCTCCTGCAGACCGTGCTGGTGCTGGAGGCAGTGCCGGGCGTCGACCGTCGGCATCGGTTGCGGCTGGTCCGGAGCCTGGTCGCGACGGAACCGGGCCCTCCCGGACCCGGTTCCGTGTCGGTACGGTCGGTCGTGGAGAGCCGGGCTCAACGCCTCACGACGCGGCGCTGCACACGGTCTCCGTGAGGAGTCGGGAGACGACATAGGGGTCCATGTTGGCGTTGGGCCGGCGGTCCTCCAGCCATCCCTTCTTGTCGCGGGCGACCCCCCAGGGGATGCGGACCGACGCGCCCCGGTCGGAGGTGCCGTAGCTGAACTTCGAGTAGTGCGCGGTCTCATGGGCTCCGGTCAGGCGGCTCTCGATCCCAACACCGTAGTTCGACACGTGCTCCCCCACCTTCTGGCCGATCGCCTCACAGCCGGCGATGATGGCGTCCCACCCGCCGTCCTCACGCATCGCCTTCGTGGAGAAGTTGGTGTGGGCGCCTGCACCGTTCCAGTCGCCCAGGATGGGCTTGGGCTCCAGGGTGGCGTACACGCCGAAGTCCTCGGCGATCCGGAACAGCAGCCACCGGGCCACCCAGAGCTGGTCCCCGATCAGCGGCGGGGGAAGGATCCCGATCTGGAACTCCCACTGTCCCATCATCACCTCGGCGTTGGTGCCCTCGATCGCCAGGCCGGCATCGATGCATGCGGCCGTGTGACGCTCGACGATCTCGCGTCCGGGCATCTTGTCGCCGCCGACGCCGCAGTAATACGGGCCCTGCGGGGCCGGATACCCGTTCTCGGGCCAGCCGAGCGGTCGACCGTCCTTCATGAACGTGTACTCCTGCTCGATCCCGAACCACGGCTCCGCCGACGCGTACTTCTCTGCCACCGCGGCGCACGCCGCCCTGGTGTTGGTCTCATGGGGCGTGAAGTCCGTGAGGAGGACCTCGCACATGACGAGCTTGTCGCCGGGGCGCCGCAGCGGATCGGGGCAGGTGAAGACGGGACGGAGCACGCAGTCGGAGTCGCTGCCGACCGCCTGGTTCGTGCTCGACCCGTCGAAGCCCCAGATCCCGGGCTCCTTACCGTTCTCGATGATCTTCGTCTTGCTCCGGATCAGCGGTGACGGCTTCGTCCCGTCTATCCAGATGTACTCGGCTTGGTAAGGCACTCGCACTCCTCTGTCACGTGGTCTCGGTCGGCTCCGCCCTGGGGGGCGGCCCGTGCGTCTCCGAGGGCTACTCCCCGGTGGCACCCCGGTTCCCGGCGCCGACCGATCGGCGGCGCAGGTCCCCTGGGGTACCAGGCACGTCCCACCATTCCAGCACGCTGTTACCCCATCATTGCTCCAGTGTGAACACTTCGTGAACACCTGGCCCGCCGGGAGGTCCTCCGGGAGGTCCGCCGGGTGGCACGGCGGGAGGACTGGCGGGATGCAGGCCGGGGCGTCACCCCGGGGACCGGCAAAGCGCGCAGGTAGGGTGGTGCGATGACGCACCTGCGGGTGGCCGCCTGCCAGATCGACACGGTCGTCGGAGATCTCGACGGCAACGTGGAGCGGATCGTCGCGGCCCTCCGCGAGGCCGAGCGCCGCGGTGCGGACCTCGCCGTCTTCCCCGAGCTGGCGGTGACGGGCTATCCGCCCGAGGATCTCCTGGGACGTGCCGCCTTCGTGTCGGACAACCTCCGTGCGGTCGGGCGGGTGCTGTCGGCCACGGCGGGATGTACCGCGGTGTTCGGCTTCGTGGACCGGGACGGCGAGGGCCGGCTCTACAACGCCGCCGCCGTCGGCGTCGGGGGTGTCGAGACCGGCCGGTTCCACAAGCGCCTGCTGCCGAACTACGGCGTCTTCGACGAGCGCCGGTGGTTCACCCCCGGGGCGGGGGGCGAGCCGCTCCCCGTGGTCGCCGGCGTGACGATCGGGGTGTCGGTGTGCGAGGACGTCTGGTTCGCCGATGGTCCTCTGGCTGACCAGGCCCGTGCCGGGGCCGACGTCCTGGTCAACCTGAACGCCTCCCCGTACTCCCGCGGTCGGCGCTCGGAACGTCTCGAGATGCTGCGGGAGCGCGTCTCCGAGGTCGGTCGTCCGATCGTCTACGTGAACCAGGTTGGTGGCCAGGACGAGCTGGTCTTCGACGGAGCCTCGCTCGTCGTGGGAGCGGATGGCTCGCTGGTCGGCAGCGCCCCCCAGTTCGAGGAAGCGGTGATGGTGGTGGACGTCCCGGTGGACGGTACCGACGCCCGGCCCCCGGGTCCGATCGCCACCGTCCTGGATGCCGCCGAGGAGGTCTACGCCGCGTTGGTCCTCGGCACGCGGGACTATCTCACCAAGAACTGTTTCACCGACGCGGTCATCGGTCTGTCCGGGGGGATCGACTCCTCGCTGGTGGCGACTGTGGCCGTCGACGCCATCGGCGCCGGGCACGTCCACGGCGTGGCGATGCCGTCCCGGTACTCCAGCGCCGGCTCGGTGCGCGACGCCCGGGCGTTGGCAGAGCGTCTCGGGATCGAGCTGGTTGAGGTACCGATCGACCGGGCGCACCAGACCCTGGCCGGGCTCCTCGCCCCGGTGCTGGGGGCCGCCCCTTCGGGGCTGACCGACGAGAACCTCCAGTCGCGGGTGCGGGGGGTGATCTTGATGGCGCTGTCGAACGCCAAGGGATGGATCGTCCTCACCACCGGCAACAAGAGCGAGATGGCCACCGGCTACTCGACGCTCTACGGCGACTCGGCCGGGGGGTTCGCCGTGATCAAGGACGTCCCGAAGATCCTGGTCTACGAGCTGTGCCGTCTCCGGAACCGGCGGGGCGACGGTGGGGTCATCCCCGACTCGGTCTTGTCGAAGCCGCCGAGCGCCGAGCTGCGGCCCGACCAGCGCGACGACGAGAGCCTCCCCCCCTACGAGGTGCTGGATCCGGTGCTGGCCGCCTACGTCGAGGCGGACGGGACGGCGGAGGACCTGATCCGGGCCGGCCACGACCCGGCGGTGGTGACAACGGTGATCGGGCTCGTGGACAGGGCCGAGTACAAGCGGCGCCAGATGCCTCCGGGGGTCCGGATCACGACGAAGGCGTTCGGGCGGGATCGTCGGATGCCGATCACCAGCCTCTACCGGGACGCTCCCGGCGCCGGTCCGCTGTCCGGCGGGCCCGGAACCCGGGAGCCGGGAGCGGCGCCGGGAGGTCGTGGTCGTGCCGGTGCCTGATCAGCCGACGCACCGGCTGGCCCCGGGCCCGCCACCAGCCGGAGCCGGAGCCGGAGCCGTGCCACTGTCGTTGGCGGATGCTGCCGCGGTGGTCGGCGGGTACGCGTGGATCGAACGCCAGCTCGCGTCCGTGACAGGGGAGTGGGCGGCGCTGATGGCGCTCCCCGCCGTCCAGGTGCACCTCGCGGCGCAGAGCGCCAGGCACGGCTGGCACGCCGAGCTGTGGGCGGAGCGCCTCCCTCGTCTCGACGGCGTCGACCCCGAGGCGTTGTGTCGCCCGCCGTCGCCCGCGGTGGACGTCGCGATCGGCGCCTTGGGCCTGACGCGTCGGCGGCGGGGGCGGGACGGCGGCGCCGGCGTGGACCGACCGGCGTCGGTGGAGGGGGGGCCGGGTGCGCTCCCGCTCCTGGCCGGCCTGTACCGGGTGGTGCTTCCCCGGCTGGTGATGAGCTACCAGGCCCACCTGCGGGTGGCCTCGGCCGTGAGCGACGGACCGGTGATCCGTGCCCTCCGGCTGGTCGTCGCCGACGAGACCGAGGACTGGCACGACGGCGAACTGCTGGTCCAGCAGCTCGTGATCCGACCGCACGACGCCGAGGCCGCCCACGCCTACCAGCGGGAGCTGGAGACCGGCTTGGTCCGGGCCGGGATCCACCCTGGACTCACGGGGCTGTCGGGCCCTCAAAGGTAGCGAATCGTCAACAACGGCGCCCGGGATCCGGGACCTCCGGGCGCCCGGGCTCCATCCAGGCGTCCGTCCGGGCGTCGTTCGAAGGGCTTGACGCGTCCGGTAAACTTGCACCGCAGGGACGTTTGCGTTCGAAATCCGCCAGTCAGGCGGCCATATCCGCCCTCGGTGGTGGCCCAGGTGCCGTTGTCCGAGGTGCCGGCCCGTCATGTCGGTGGCCCCCATCCTGTTGGGGAAAACGAAGGATCCGGTGAACTTGGCAAAGGAGCGCCTCGAGCGAGACGACGAGGACCTGGTACGGCTGTACCTGACCGATATCGGTCAGTACCCGCTCCTCACGAAGGACGACGAGGTCCGCCTGGCCCAGGCGATTGAGGCAGGCCGCGAGGCGGGCGCCCAGCTGGCGTCGGCGCCAAAGGGCCTGACCCCGGCGAAGAAGCGGGAGCTCCGGCGCACGACGCTGAAAGGCGAGCAGGCCCAGCAGACCTTCGTCCAGTCCAACCTGCGTCTGGTGGTGTCCATCGCCAAGAAGTACCAGGCCTCAGGCCTTCCCCTGCTCGACCTCATCCAGGAGGGCAACCTCGGGCTGATGCACGCCGTCGAGAAGTTCGACTGGCGGAAGGGCTTCAAGTTCTCCACCTACGCCACCTGGTGGATCCGCCAGGCGATCACCCGGGGGATCGCCAACACCGGGCGGACCATCCGGCTCCCCGTCCACGCCGGCGACACCCTGGCCCGGGTCCAAAAGGCCCAGGCTCGCTTGGAGCTGAAGTACGGGAGACCGGCAACGCTGGCAGAGCTCGGCGCCGAGGTAGAGATGCCCGAGGACAAGCTGGTGGAGGCGCTGCGGTTCCGGGCCGAACCACTGTCGCTTTCCGAACCGCTCCGTGAGGACGGGGACGCGGAGCTCGGTGACGTCGTCGAGGACCGGTCGGCGGACTCCCCCTTCGAGGTGGCGGCGGTGTCGCTGCTCCCCGAGGAGATCGGACGGCTGCTCTCCCCGCTCGACGAGCGGGAGCGGGAGATCCTCCGCCTGAGGTTCGGGCTGGACCGCGGTGAGCCGAGGACGCTCGAAGAGGTGGGTGAGCACTTCAATCTGACACGCGAGCGGATCCGCCAGATCGAGGCCCGGGCCATGTCCAAGCTGCGCCATCCGTCCTCCGACACCGGCGCCCGGGACCTCCTCACCGTCTAGCGGAACCATCCGGTCCCGAACCGAACCGAACCGCCCTGGCCGGCCTGGGTCCCGGTTGGGTGGCGGGCCGTGGTCGTGTCGGCTGGCACGGCCGGCTCGTGGGTGGCCGTACGATGGTGCACCGAGCCGGGGAAGCCGGTACGATCGGCGTCCATGAAGAAGCTCATGATCCTGGCCGTTCTCGTCGCACTGGGTGTCGTCGCCGCCAAGCGGCTCCGGACCGCCTGACGCCTGCCCGGCGTTCAGCGCCTCCGTGAGGCGCGCCACATCAACACGGCACCAGCCCCGGCGCCGGCCAGACCGGCGCCGGCCAGCGCGGTGACAGGGAGGCTCGGGGCGCTCACCCGATCCCGGAGGCGTACCGGATTGGTGAACTGGAGGACTTCCCACCCGCGTTCCCTGGCCACCTTGGCGAGCACGCGGTCGGGGTTGACGACCACCGGCCGGCCCACGGTCTCGAGCATCGGCAGGTCGGTGTACGAGTCGGAGTACGCCGAGGAGGCGTCGAGGTCGATGCCCTCGGCGGCGGCGAGTTCCCTGATGGCCTCGGCCTTGAACGGGCCGTAGGCGTAGAAGTCCATCTCGCCCGTGTAGCGGCCCTCGGCATCCACCACCGCTCGCGTGGCGATGGCGCCGTCGACGCCGAGGTGGTCGGCGAGGGGTTGGACGATCTCCTCCGGCGACGCTGACACCAGGTAGATCCGGTCGCCTGCCGTACGGTGGGCTTCGATCAGTTCGAGAGCTTCGGCGTAGATGATCGGCTCCACCGTCTCTTCCAGAGCCTCCCGCACGATGGTGCGCATCCGCTCCTGGTCCCATCCCCGGATCAGGGTCAGCATCGATTCGCGCACCCGAGCCAGCTTCTGCTCGCTCGCCCCGAGGTGGAGGTAGATCATCTGGGACACCAGGGCCCGCGCCACCAGCCGCCGGTTGATCAGACCGCCGCGGTAGAACGGCCTGCCGAAGGCGGCGATGGACGCCTTGGCGATGACCGTCTTGTCGAGGTCGAAGAAGGCCGCTCGCACGGTATCAGGGCCCGACCAGGAGACGCTGCACCGCCTCCTCGGCCTCGGCGGTGACCAGGACCAGCACCTCGTCGCCGACGGCGAGGCGGGTATCGCCCCGGGGGACGATCAGGCGGTCGTCGCGCACGACGGCCACCACCGTGGCCTCCCGCGGCACGCCGAGGTCCACGAGCGCGCTCCCTGCCGCCGGTGAGTCGTCGGCCAAGGTGACCTCCACCAGGTGGGCGTTGCCCCCCTGGAACCGCAACAAGCGCACCAGGGAGCCCACCGAGACGGCCTCCTCGACGAGCGCCGTGAGCAGCTGCGGGGTGGACACGGACACGTCGACCCCCCAGCTCTCGTTGAACAGCCACTGGTTCTTGGGGTGGTTGACCCTGGCCACGACCCGGGGGACGGCGAACTCCTGTTTGGCCAGGAGCGAGATCACCAGGTTGTCCTCGTCGTCGCCGGTGGCCGCCACCACGACGTCGACCGTGGCGAGACCGGCAGCGTCGAGGGAGCTCACCTCGCAGGCGTCGGCCACCACCCAGGTGATCTCCAGGTCCTCCCGGAGGCGGGCCACCAGCTCCGGGTCACGTTCGAACAGCAGCACCTCGTGCCCGTTCGCCCGCAGGTCGGAGGCGATGGCGGTGCCGACGTTGCCAGCTCCGGCGATGGCGACCTTCACCCGCCCGACCTCCGGCCCCGGACACCACGCCGCCCGGTCGCACCGGCAGCGGCGTGCTCGCCGGTGCCGACTGTGCCGCCGGTGCCGACTGTGCCGCCGGTGCCGACTGTGCCCGAGCCGCCGAGGCGTTGGTGGAGCTCGCCCAGCGCCTCGGTGGTCGCCGCCAGGTGGAGGAGGTCACCCTCCTGGCCCACCAGGTCGCCGGCCGACAGATGGACGATCCCGGCACGGGTGACCGAGACCAGGGAGATCCTCCCCGGCGCTTCGAGCAAGCGCAACGGTCGCCCGGCCCATGCGGCGGGGAGCCCCCGCTCGACGAGGGTGAGGCCGCCGGTGGGATCGGACCACTCCACGTCGATCTCGTCGGGGAGGAGCCGGCGGCGCACCTGCTCGATCGTCCACGAGACGGTGGCGACGGTCGGGATGCCGAGGCGGAGGTAGATCTGCGCCCGGCGGGGGTCGTAGATCCGGGCCACGACGTGAGGGATGTCGTAGGTCTCGCGGGCGATCCGCGCCGTGAGGATGTTCGAGTTGTCCCCGCTGGTCACGGCGGCCAGCGCCTGCGCCTTCCCGGCACCGGCCCGGTCCAGGTCGTTGCGGTCGAAGCCCGATCCCACCACTGCCGTGCCCGACCATTCGGTGGGTAGTCGGCGGAAGGCCTTTGCGTTGCGGTCGATGACCGTGACCGAGTGCCCCTGTCCAACCAGTCCGGTCGCCAACCCCGACCCGACCCGCCCACATCCCACGACGATCACGTGCACGGTGTCTATGCAACACGCGAACCGGGGCCGTGACAACTTCGGCGGTCCCGGTCTCCTGGCTCGGAGTGGCGCAGGCGACGGCCACGGAGGCGCACGGCTCTCCGGTGTGACGTGTTTTACTAAGGGGGATGGAGCCGCCCGCGATGGGGTCGAACGAGGGCGGTGAGGGCGGGCGCGGGCCGACACAGCCCAGCGGGTGGTCCGCGGCCGGGCGGTCCGCGGCCGCCCCGATGTCGGACGCAGCGGGAGGCGCCCAGGGATCCGAGCGTTCCTCGGCGCCCTCGGCGGTAGCCACCGCACCCCGTCCGCAGAACCGGACCGTCCGGCCCGCCGCCGAGGTCACTCCGGAGATCGACCTCCCAGAGACCCTCCGCTACCGGCTGAAGAACGTCCTGCTCGGTCCGCCCATGGTGAACGAGCAGCTCAGCTCCGAGCGCCTGGGACGACCGAGCGCGCTCGGGGTGCTCTCGCCCGACTGCATCTCCTCCTCGGCCTACGGGACCGAGGAGATGTTGAACCAGCTCGTCCCCTACGTGGGGCTGGCCGCGTTCTCCCTGGTGGTCCCCATCACGATCGCCATCCTGGCCGTGCTGTTCTTCGTGACGCTCTCCTACCTGGACGTCATCAAGTTCTACACGAAGGCAGGCGGATCCTACGTGGTGACCAGGGACAACTTCGGCCCGCGGGTCGCCCAGGTCGCTGCGGTGGCCCTGCTCATCGACTACACCGTCACGGTCGCCGTCCAGACGGCGGCAGGCACCGACGCCCTGACCAGTGCCTTCCCCTCGCTCACCCGGTGGGCGGTGCCGATCACCGTCGGGGTCATCCTCCTCCTCCTCTACGGGAACCTGCGGGGCCTGCGGGAGGCGGGTCGCTACTTCGCCTTTCCCACCTACTTCTTCATCTTCTCCCTGGCCTCGGTCGTCGTCACCGGGATCGTGCGGGCTGCCCTCGGCGACCTCCCGGTCCACTCCATCCACCACCCCGGCGTGGTGCCGATCGGGCACGGCATGTCGGGCATCCTCATGGGCGCGTCCATCGTCGTCATCCTCCGCTCGTTCGCCAACGGCGGATCGTCGCTCACCGGCCTGGAGGCGATCTCGAACGGGGTCGGCGCCTTCCGGGAGCCCACGGCGCGCCACGCCCGCCAGACGCTCGTGGTCATGAGCTCGGTGCTGGCCTTCCTGGTCATGGGGGTGACGCTGCTCGCCCACTGGACCCACGCCGTCCCCTACGTGAGCGGGTCGCCGACGGTGGTGGCCCAGGAGGTCCAGTACGTCTTCGGGATGGGGACCTTCGGCCGGGTGCTGTTCTACGTCGTGCAGCTGGCGACGCTCCTCGTGCTCTACACCGGCGCCAATACCAGCTTCAACGGCTTTCCGTTCCTGGCCAGCTTCGTGGCCGGCGACTCCTACCTCCCCCGCCAGCTCTCCCGCCGCGGCCACCGGTTGTCGTTCTCCAACGGGATCATCGTCCTCACCATCGTAGGGGTGGCGCTGATCGTGGCCACGGGCGCGAACGTCAACAGCCTGGTGGCGATGTACGCCATCGGGGTGTTCACCGGCTTCACCATGGCCGGCGCCGGCATGGTGAAGCACCACCTGACCGCGCACGGGCGCCACTGGCGGCTGGGCATGGCAGTCAACGGCTTCTCGGCGTTCCTAGCCGGCACCGTCGTCCTCATCTTCGCCATCGTGAAGTTCACGGAGGGTGCGTGGGTGGTGGTCGTGGTGGGGCCGATCCTGTTCTTCACGCTGCTCCGGCTCCACCGGCAGTACGTCGACGAGGCTGCACAGCTCGAGTCGGGCGCGGTGGAAGCAGCTGAGGCACCTGTGCTCGACCGGCACAGCGTGGTGGTGCTGGTCGACCGGCTCGACCTGGCCACGGCCCGGGCCCTGCAGTATGCCCGGACGCTCCACCCCGACGACCTACGCGCCGTGCACTTCGCCATCGACTCCCTGGAAGCCACGGCGTTGGAGTCCGAGTGGCGCCGGCTCGGGCTTGCCCACGTGCCCTTGGACGTCATGGAGTGTGACGACCGGCGACTGGCCCGGGCCACCTTGGAGTTGGCCGCCGAGACGGTGGCCGACAGGGAGACGGAGATGACGATCCTGCTCCCCCGGCGCGGGTTCACCTCCGGATGGCACCGGGTGCTCCACGACCGCACTGCCGACCGGATCGCGGCGGCGGTGGGCCAGCTCGAGCATGTCAACGCCACGGTGGTCCCCTACCTGCTCCAGGGCGGATGGCTCTCCCGGCGCCGGCAGTGGGGACGTAACCGCCAGATGGCGTCGGGGGGCCCGGTCCCGGTTCGGCGTGTGGTCGACGAAGGCGCGGCCGCGGCCCGATCGGGCCCTCTGCCCGCGTCGGCCCGGGCGGGAGCGCCGGTGACGCCCATCGGCGAAGCGGAGTGGCGCCAACGGGTTCGGGTGTCGGGTCGGGTGCGCTCGGTCCGGGTGCAGCCGCGGGCGGGGACGGCCAACCTCGAGTGCGTGCTCGGCGACGACACGGGGAAGCTCCTCCTGGTCTTCCAGGGCCGGCGGCAGATCCCCGGGATCCAGCCCGGCGCCCGACTGCTGGTCGAGGGCATGGTGGGCGACTGGAGCCACCGTCAGGCGATCCTCAACCCCACCTACCAGTTGCTGGCCGCCCAGGACCCCTTGCAACCCCCGGCGTGACCCGCCTGGGGGCGATCCTTGCCGTTCGGGGTCATTTGTGGATAGGTTCACCCGCAACTTCACGTGCCGCCCCCTGCTCCCCGTCGCCGGTGTGGACGCAGGAGGGGGGTCGGCACGACGAGGGGGGAGCTGTGGCCAGGTCGCCGAGGTGCGCCAGTAGCGCGTGCCGATCCGACCGGGTCTGCCGGAGAGGGTCAACATCACAGTCACCACATCGCCACGCGGGCCGGTCGCAACCGCCGGCCACGGGGCACCGGGAGTTGCAAGGGAAGGGAACGCCACCACATGATCCACCTTCTGGCTGATTCGGGCTACCAGGCCTTCATCCTGTCCGGCGCCGAGAAGGGCTGGCTGATCTTTGCCCTGGCGGCGGCGGCGGTCTCGATCGTGTTCGGCGTGGTGCTCATGCGCGGCGTCCTCGCCGCCGAGCAGGGGACCACGGCCATGCGGGACATCGCCCGGGCGATCCAGGAGGGGGCCGAGGCGTTCCTCCGCCGCCAGTTCCGGACCATCCTCATCATCGTCGTGCCGCTCGCCGTGCTCATCTTCTTCACCGCCACGAAGGTCGAGCGGCCCAACGGGAGCATTGCGCTCAGCTTCACCATGGCCGGTGTCTACCGGGTCATCTGCTTCCTGGCGGGGGCGCTGTGCTCGGGCACGACCGGGTTCGTCGGGATGAGCCTGGCCGTGCGGGGCAACGTCCGCACCGCTGCCGCCGCTCGCGACGGCAAGATGCCCGGCGCGCTGCGGGTGGCGTTCCGCACCGGGGCCATCACCGGGCTCTTCTGCGTGGGGCTCGGTCTGCTCGGCGCAACCATCATCGTGTTCGTGTTCCAGAACACCGCCACGGCCGTGCTGGTCGGGTTCGCCTTCGGTGCGTCGCTCCTGGCCCTCTTCATGCGGGTGGGCGGCGGGATCTTCACGAAGGCGGCCGACGTCGGCGCCGACCTGGTGGGGAAGGTAGAGGCCGGGATCCCCGAGGACGACCCCCGCAACGCGGCGACGATCGCCGACAACGTCGGGGACAACGTCGGGGACTGCGCCGGGATGGCGGCCGACCTCTTCGAGTCCTACGTGATCACCATCATCGCCGCCGTGATCCTCGGCTTCGCCGCCTTCCGGTCGCTCGGGGGGACGCTGGCCGGCCACTCGGCCCGGGCGGTGGTCTTCCCGCTCATCATCCCGGCGATCGGCATCCTGGCCACCGTGATCGGCGTCTACGTCGTCCGGGCCAGGGCGAAGGACCGCTCGGCGATGTCGCCCATCAACCGGGGGGTGTGGTCGGCCGCCGCCATCACCGTCGTGGGCGCGCTCCTCGTCTCGTGGCGGTACCTGCACTACATGAACGCCTTCTGGGCGGTACTGACCGGGGTGGTCCTCACCGTCGTCGCCAGCGCCATCACCGAGCAGTTCACCTCCACCGAACGGAGCCCCGTCCGGGAGATCGCCGAGTCCGCCCGGACCGGTCCGGCCACCACCACCCTCGCCGGGATCGCCATCGGGATGGAGTCCTCGGTGTGGGCGATCATCGCCATCGCCATCGCCATCGCCGTGTCGGTGGGTCTCGGGCACGGGAACATCGAGCTCTCCCTCTACCTCGTCTCCCTCACCGGGATCGGGATGCTGTCGACGGCGGGCATGATCGTCTCGGAGGACTCCTTCGGTCCGGTGTCCGACAACGCCGCCGGCGTGGCGGAGATGTCCGGTGAGTTCACCGGGGAGGCCGAGCGGGTGATGGTCAGCCTCGACGCCGTGGGCAACACGACGAAGGCCATCACGAAGGGCGTCGCCATCGGCTCGGCCGTCATCGCCTCGGTGTCGCTCTTCGCCTCGTTCATCGAGACCATCGGTTCGCAGCTCAACCTGAAGAACCCGCTGAACGGCGACATCAACTGGCTGTTCCACAGCGTCTACACCCAGATCAACGTGTCGAACCCCACCACCTTCATCGGGCTGCTGGTCGGGGGGGCCGTGACCTTCCTGTTCGCGTCGCTGGCTATCCGGGCGGTGGGCCGGTCTGCCGGCATCGTCGTCCAGGAGGTGCGCCGGCAGTTCCGGGAGCACCCGGGCATCATGGACTACACGGAGAAGCCGGAGTACGGGCGGGTGATCTCCATCTGCACGACGGCGGCCCAGCGCGAGCTGGCCACCCCGGCGCTCCTTGCCGTGCTCAGCCCGGTGATCATCGGGTTCGGGATCAACTACCTGGCCCTCGGGGCGTTCCTGGCCGCCGTGATCCTGACCGGGCAGCTCATGGCCAACTTCCTCTCCAACGCCGGTGGGGCGTGGGACAACGCCAAGAAGTACATCGAAGACGGCCACGAGGGCGGGAAGGGCTCCGAGGCGCACAAGGCCGCCGTGATCGGCGACACCATCGGCGACCCGTTCAAGGACACGGCCGGACCGGCGCTCAACCCGATGGTGAAGGTGATGAACCTGGTGTCGCTGTTGATCCTGCCGGCCATCATCACGCTCCGGCACGACACCGCCGCCCGCCTCGCCATCGCTGCTGGCGCCCTTGTCGTCCTGCTCCTCGCCATCGCCTTCTCGAAGCGGAAGGCGGCCGCCATGGACAGCGAGATCCCCGGACCGGCGGTGCCGGTCGAGCAGGCTGCCAGCCCGGTGAGCTGAGCCGGTCCGGTCGCCGCCGGGCACCCCGGGGTTGACAGCGACCGGCCGCGGCGATCACCCTGTCGCGACGACCATGGAAACCACCGACCCTGACACCGGACCCATCGATACCGACGACCAGCAGCCCGCTCCGCTGACAGCGGCGGCCGCCGGGCGCGGGAACGCCTCCCCCCGGGCGGCGTCCGCAGCCGGCCGAGGCGGGGGGAAGCCGCTCGTCATCGTGGAGTCTCCGGCGAAGGCGAAGACGATCGCCGGGCTCCTCGGGCCCGACTACGTGGTGGAGTCCTCCATCGGGCACATCCGGGACCTTCCCCGCCGCGCCGACGAGGTCCCCGCCGCCTACAAGGGAGAGCCGTGGTCGCGCCTCGGCGTCGACGTCGACAACGGCTTCAAGCCTCTCTACATCGTCACGCCGGACAAGAAGTCCCAGGTCACGAAGTTGAAGCAGCTGGTGAAGCAGGCGAGCGAGGTGTACCTGGCCTCTGACGAGGACCGGGAGGGGGAGTCGATCGCCTGGCACCTCCTCGAGGTGCTGGCTCCCCGTGTCCCGGTCAAGCGCATGGTGTTCCACGAGATCACCCCGGCGGCCATCGAGCGGGCGGTCCACGAGTGGCGGGACCTCGACCGGCGGTTGGTGGACGCCCAGGAGGCCCGGAGGATCCTCGACCGGCTCTACGGCTACGAGGTCTCGCCGGTGCTGTGGAAGAAGGTCATGCCCAGGCTCTCGGCCGGGCGGGTCCAGAGTGTGGCCACCCGCATGGTGGTGGAACGGGAGCGGGCGCGCATGGCGTTCTCGTCGGCCACCTGGTGGGGGATCGACGGGACCTTCGTGCCCGGTGCCACGGGGGTCGGTGCGACCGAGGCCGGTGCGACGGGAGACGGTGCGACGGGAGACGGTGCGACCGAGGCCGGTACGGGCGAGGCCGGCGTGCCCACCACGTTCGCCGCCGCGCTGGTAGCGGTGGACGGCACGGCGCTGGCCACCGGTCGGGACTTCGACGAACGGGGTCGGCTGGCGTCGCCGGGGTCGGTGCTGGTCCTCGACGAGCCCGGCGCCCGGGAGCTGGCGGCCGACCTGGAGGGCGCGGCCTTCGCGGTCACGTCGGTGACGGAGCGGCCGTTCCGCCGCTCCCCGGCGGCACCGTTCATCACCTCGACGCTCCAGCAGGAGGCGGGAAGAAAGCTCCGGTTCAGCTCGCAGCGCACCATGCAGGTTGCCCAGCGCCTCTACGAGCAGGGCTGGATCACCTACATGCGCACCGACTCGACCACGCTGTCCGACCAGGCGCTGGACGCCGCCCGGTCGCAGGCCGCCTCCCTCTACGGTCCGAGCTACGTGCCGAGCCAGCCGCGCCGCTACCAGCGGAAGGTGAAGAACGCCCAGGAGGCCCACGAGGCGATCCGGCCGGCCGGGGAGACGTTCCGGACCCCCGACCAGGCTGCCAGGTCGCTTTCCGGTGACGAGCTGCGGCTCTACGACCTCATCTGGAAGCGCACGGTGGCGTCGCAGATGGCTGACGCGACGGGGACCAGCGCCCAGGTCCGCCTGGCGGGCACGTCAACCCGGAGTGGGCGGGTGGCGGAGTTCCAGGCCAGCGGGAAGGTGATCCGGTTCCCCGGGTACCTCCGTGCCTACGTGGAAGGGGAGGACGACCCAGAGGCGGAGCTGGCCGACCGGGAGGTCCACCTGCCTCCCGTGGCGGTGGGTGACGGGCTGTCGGCCTCCAGCCTGGCGCCGAGCGGGCACAGCACCCAGCCCCCGGCCCGCTACACGGAGGCATCGCTGGTGAAGGCCATGGAGGAGCTGGGCGTGGGCCGGCCGTCTACGTACGCGTCGGTGATCGCCACCATCCTCGACCGGGGATACGTATGGAAGAAGGGCACGGCCCTCGTGCCCTCGTTCACCGCCTTCGCCGTGGTCGGGTTGCTGGAGCGCTACTTCGGGGACCTGGTGGACTACGGCTTCACGGCGTCGATGGAGGACGACCTGGACGCCATCGCCTCGGGGAACGCGGACTCCCTGCCCTGGCTCCACCGGTTCTACTTCGGCAACGACGGACCGCTCCCGGCCGAGCCCGTGGGTGCAGGCGGTCCGGCGGGCGAGGCCGACCCCTCGGTGCGCCGGCTCGGACTCAAGCAGGAGGTCGCCACCTACCTGGGGGAGATCGACGCCCGGGAGATCAACTCGATCCCCATCGGGATGGGGAAGGAGGGAGTGCCCATCGTGGCCCGGGTGGGGCGGTACGGGCCCTACCTCGAGAGGGGGACGGACAGGGTCTCGATCCCTGAGGATCTGGCTCCCGACGAGCTCACCCCCGAGCGGGCCGAGGAGCTCCTGGAGGCACCGTCGTCGGACCGCGTGCTCGGCACCGATCCCGCCACCGGGATGCCGGTGCAGGTACGGGCGGGCCGGTTCGGGCCCTACGTCCAGCTGGGCGAGGTGGTCGACGGGGGTCCCAGGCCCAGGACCGCCTCGCTGTTCGCCACCATGTCCCCGGCGACGCTCACGCTTGACGACGCGCTACAGCTGCTCACCATCCCCCGGGTGCTGGGGGCGGATCCCGAGAGCGGGGAGGAGATCACGGCGCACAACGGGCGGTTCGGCCCCTACGTGAAGCGGGGGACCGACAGTCGGAGCCTGGCGACCGAGGACCAGCTGCTCACGGTGACTCTCGAGGAGGCCCTGGCCCTGTTCGCCCAGCCCAAGACCCGTCGGGGCCGGGCGTCGGCAGCCCCGCTGCGGGAGCTCGGCCCCGATCCCGACACCGGCCTGGCCATGGTGGTGAAAGACGGGCGGTTCGGCCCCTACGTCACCGACGGGACGACGAACGCGTCCCTCCGCAAGGGCGACGACGTGGAGACACTGACCGTGGAACGGGCTGCCGAGCTCCTGGCGGACCGGCGGGCGGCCGGTCCCTCGACGAGGGGAGCAAAGAAGACGGGGGCAAAGAAGACGGTGGCAAAGAAGACGGTGGCAAAGAAGGCCACGGCGAAGAAGACGGTCGCAAAGAAGGCCACGGCGAAGAAGACGGCGGCCGATTGACCGAGCGAGCGGTGCCGCAGCGCGAGCGGGGGTGCTTGGTCGCGATCGAAGGGATCGACGGTTCGGGGAAGTCCACCCAGGCGGCGCTCCTGGCCCGGGCACTGGGGGCCGTGCTCACCCGTGCTCCGGGGGGGACCGACCTGGGCCGGGCTCTCCGGTCTCTCCTCCTCGACCAGGACCGTACGCTCGTCGGGGCACGGGCCGAGGCGCTCCTCATGGTCGCCGATCGCGCCCAGCACGTGGAGGAGGTGATCGAGCCGGCGCTGTCGTCGGGGCGGTCGGTGGTCTCCGATCGGTTCTCGGGCTCGACGCTCGCCTACCAGGGCTACGGCAGGGGCCTGGACGTCGAGGCGCTGGCTTCCCTGGTGCGTTGGGCCACGGGCGGGCTCGACGCCGACCGCTACGTGCTCCTCGACGTCCCGGTCGAGGTCACGACGGCCCGACGGGCGGACGGGTCCGACCGACTGGAGGCGCTCGGTGCCGCCTTCCAGCTCCGCGTGGCCGATGGTTTCCGTGCCCTGGCGGGGGCGGATCCGGACCGGTGGACGGTCGTGGATGGCACCGGAAGCGTCGAGGCGGTCCACGCCGCCGTCTTGGCGGCGGCCGGGGTTTGGTAGAGCTGATGATGGGCGAGGACCGGGACGCAGGGGGCGGGGCTGGTGCCGACGATCACCTTTCCGGCGTGGGGGGGGGAGCGGATCCCGAGGCGGCAGCCGGAGAGGACGATGTCCGGGGCGATGCCGAGCGCCCGGACCCCGGCCTCTTCGCCGCCGTGGTGGGGCAACCGAAGGCGGTGGCCCAGCTCCGAGCGTCGGTCCGGCGCCCGGTGCACGCCTACCTGTTCCACGGTCCACCGGGGTCGGGGAAGCGAGCGGCCGCCACCGCCTTTGCCGCCGCGCTGCTCTGCCGGAGCGGTGGGTGCGGCGTCTGCCTGGACTGCCGGCGCGCCCTGGCCGGTACCCATTCGGACCTGGTGGTGGTGGAGCGGACGGGCGCTGCGCTGGACGTGGACGGGGCCAGGCAGATCGTGGCTCGGGCCCAGATGCGCCCCGTGGAGGCCGATCGTCAGGTGATCGTCGTGGCCGACCTCCACCTGGCGGTGCGGTCCGCCCCCGCGCTGTTGAAGACCGTCGAAGAGCCGCCGCCGACCACGGTGTTCGTGCTCCTGGCCGAGGACATCCCCGAGCATCTCGTGACGGTGGCCAGCCGGTGTGTCGGGGTACGGTTCGACCCGGTCCCGGAGGCGGTGATCACCGCCCAGCTGGTCGCCGAAGGTGTGGAGCCGGCCCTCGCCGGTGTGGTGGCGCGATCGGCGGGAGGGCGGCTGGACCGGGCTCGGCTCAACGCCACCGATCCCGAGGTAGCGTCCCGCTTGGAGCGGTGGAAGCACGTGCCGGATCGTCTGGACGGAACGGGAGCGGCGGTGGTCATGGAGGTCGAGGCGCTCCTGGGACAGGCCGAGGACGCCCTGGGGCCGCTCCGGAGGCAGCATGCCGACGAACTGGCGGCGCTGACGGAGGCGGCGACGATGGCGGGAAGGAAGGGTCTCCCGGGGCGGAAGGAGATCGAGGACCGTCACCATCGCGAGGAGCGGCGGTGGCGGACCGACGAGCTGCGGACCGGTCTGGCCGTGCTGGCTGCCGAGTACCGGGACCGCCTGGAGGACGCCACGGTGGCGGGAGCCAACCGGGATGCGAGCCGGGCAGCCGCGGCCGTGACGGCGATCGAGGATGCCGCTGCCGCCCTGGCCCGGAACCCGAACGAGTCGCTCCTCTTCGAGTCGCTCTTCGTCACCCTGGCCGGGATGGGTGAGTGAGGGTGTCCGGAGGCGGGTAAGACGGGCCGGCGCCGGGTTTCGCTACCGCCTCGGGTGCAGACGGAAGAGGCCGGATGACGGCTGGTGGGGTCGGGTGCAGGCCGGCCGACCATCCGGGTTTCGCCACCACGCCGGGTCGGATAGCGTGACAGGTCGCGCCTGGGTAGCTCAGTCGGTAGAGCAACGCACTCGTAATGCGTAGGTCAGGAGTTCGATTCTCCTCCCAGGCTCCAGGTCAGAGGCACTTTTTGCCTCCGACGGCTCGGATCCATCCGATTTCCTCCCCTATCGGGTAGCTGCCCGTGCATGAAAGGTTCGCGGCGGCA
>DAHXOA010000061.1 GCA_027365145.1 Acidimicrobiaceae bacterium
CGGCGGGTCACGAGCGACGGGTGGGGGCGGGGCACGACGATGCTCCGTTCGGCGGCAGAGCCGAGAACGGCGGCCACGTCGAGCATGTTCTGGGCTTCGAGCCGGAAGTCCAGCTCCTCCACGATGGTCTCGGCGAAGAGCTCGACGAGCGCCGGGGGGTTGGCCAGGGCGGCGACGGGGATCCGGCCGATGAGGGCCGGGGCGATCCAGCTCATGGCGGCGATGTCCTGGCGGACGAGGCGGTCCACGGCGCTCCGCTGGACCTTCACGACGACCTGCTCACCGGTGCGAAGGGTTGCGGCGTAGACCTGGGCGATCGACGCCGAGGCGATCGGCACCGGGTCGAAGGAGACGAAGAGCCGGCTGAGCGGGCTGCCGAGATCGGCTTCGATCGTCCGCCGGACCGTCTCGAACGGTTCGGGTGGCACCCGGTCGCGCAGGAGCCGGAACTCGCGGACCAGCTCCTCGGGAAAGAGACCCTCTCCCGAGGAGATGATCTGCCCCAACTTGATGTAGGTGGGGCCGAGATGTTCGAACGCCCGACGGAGCCGGCGGGACAGACCGGCTCGGGAGGTGGGGCGTCCGCGGTCGGCCCAGGCCCAACCGGTCAGGGCCCAGCCCAGCTCGGCGCCGACGCGGAGCACCCGGATGCTCGGGGGGAGACGGCGGCGGGCGAGGAGGCCCGGTACCGATCGGGCGGCCCGGGCACGAAGTTCCTCGATACCGGCGCGCCACGGCATCCTGCCCGGCTCGACCACCCACGGCCCAGACGGGGTGAACGACCCCACGGCGAGGTCCGGAGCCGACGTGTTTCCCATGGGACTACGACGGTAGTCGCCGGCGGCCCCGGTCCAGACCCGCGGCCGGGGTGAGCCCGGTCACGTCGCGCCCGGTGGCCTCCGGGTATCGGCGTCGTGACCGTCGTGACCGTCGTGACCGATGCCGTTGCGGCTGCGGTCGTGACCGTCGAGCGCCGGCTCCTCGCGCCCCATGAACCAGACCTCTTCCTCCCAGCGGTACCGCGTCGTGGAACGGGATCCCTGCACGGACGCGGGCGTTCTCAACGGCTCCCGGGCGTCGTCGGAGTCGTTGTCGGCGAGCACGGGAGTCTCACCGTCCACGGGAGCGGGAGCGCTCCCGTGGACGTCTCGAGAGTCCGCCACCGCCGACTTGTGGTCGGTATCTGGTTCCTTCCATTCGTGCGCGCCCAGCTCCACTGGCGGGCCGGCCAGCCGGGTGGCCTCGCCGACGGTAGAGGCGCGCTCGCGCCGGCGTCGCCGGAGCCTGCGGATCCTCCGGACAACGGCCCGCCCGGCCAGGAGGAGAACCAGGGCGAGGACGCCAATCGGGACCCACGGGATGTCGGCAACGTGGGTGACGGCCACGAGGTGCTCACCCTGGAGGGGGATGACGACGCGTACGGCGATGCTCCCGTAGTCCAGGGCAGGGAACGACACCGGGATCGTCCAGGTCCGCGTCTCGCCGGGGAGCAACGGGCCAAGGGCCGCGGTCGAGAGCGACGTGGCCGCTCCGCCACCGGAACCCGCCTCCACGGTGGCGATGGGCAGGGCGGCTGCCGCCCCGCCGTCGTTCCGGAGTCGGAGGACGAGGGTTCCCCGCGGTGCACCGCCGACGAGCGTCTTCCCGTCGAACGGCGTCTCGACGTGGAGCGAGACCACCTGCACGTCGGCGGCCGGGGCGGCGATCCGGGAGAGCGGCCCGGTGGGGGCGCCGGTGACCGAGATGGCCGTGGTGGCGCCGGCGATCGCCTGCCCGTCGACAGAGACGGCGACCACGCACGGACAGGGAACGGGAGGAACCTCCACGGTCAGCAGCATGGTGAGCGTCCCACTGGGGGAGGTCGGTCCCCCCGTCGCCGCGTCGAGGGCGCAGTCCGCTGATCCGGTCAGATCGAGATCTCCGCACAGCTCGACCTCGGCGTCCTTGCTGTGAGGAAGGCCGACGGCGATGACCTGGACCTGCTGACCCGAAGACGCGGTGTCAGGCGCCACGACGACCGAGGCCCGCCCGGTGGTGGCCGCACCGGCGGCAGGTACCGGCGCCGCCCACGCCGCCCACGCGACCACCGATGCCAGGACGAGGAACCCGAGTGCCGCGGCGAGCCTCCGGGTCACGACCCCGGGGGGTTGCCGTGCGCTGGTGTCGGATGCCCCTGCCATGACGGTGGTGGGCTCAGGTCTGCCGGTTGGCGACGGACCCCGGCCCAGCGGGCACCTTGGGCAGCTTGCGCACCGCCGCCGGTTCGGTCGGCGAGGACGCCCTCCCCCCGCCTTGGGCGAGGCCGCCGGTCGCCGGAACTCGGTCGCCCTCGTGCCGGCGGCGGTGCCGGCGGCGGAGCCACAGCACGACCAGGACCACGACCACCACGACGACGATCAGGAGCGCCCACGGGAAGAACCAGACCGTACCCCCCCCGGTGGCGTGAAACCGGCTGGCACTGGTCAAGTCCACGTGCACGCTGGTCGGACCCTCGGCTGACGTCACCGTGATGGGCGCGCTCAGGATCACCTTCGAACCGGGGAGGAGCGCGAGGAGCTTGACCGGGGGCAGGTGCGTCGTCGAGCCGAGCAGGGGCGAGAGGGATCGTGCCACCGTGAGCTGGTTGATCACGCTGTTGCCGGTGTTGACGACCTGCACGTGAAGCTGTGCATGACGCGAACCGCCCAGGGGCCACAGCCCTCCCCCCCCGGGGGTCGTCCACACGGTGCCCACGGCTGCGCTGTGTGTCACCTTCCCGATGATCGTCATGAACACCCGGGAGCCGATGCCCTCGTGGACCCGGATGTAGTTCGCCTTCGACGGTGTCCCGATGGTGGTGATGTCGAGGGCCACGATGCCCGCCGCGTAGGCACCGGGCGCGACACCCGATGGTGCCGTGACGCTGATGGGGATGCGCCATGCCGTGTCGGCCGGGATGACCACGATGTTGCCGGTTTGGACGACCGAGCCCTTCAGGTTGAGGTCGATCCAGGAGGCAGGGCCGGTGGGCGTGGCGGACTCCCCCCGGAAGGCGAACGCACCTCCGTTCGTCTTGTTGAACACGTTCGTGGCGTAGAGGCGGAAGGTCTGGGGGAACGAGGAACGGTTCTGGAGGAACAAGGCGTCACCGACGGTGAGGCCGGGCTCCATGCTGAACGTGAAGTACGGCCGGGGTGAGGTACCCGGAAGGGCGTACGGCCCGAAGGAGAACGACACCGGCCCCTTCGCTGCTCCGGGCGCGAGGGGGGTGGAAGCAGAGGTGGCCGCGGTGGTGGCAGGAGGGGCGGGAGCCGAAGGGGCGCCCGCTTCGGCTCCGCGGCCGGCGGCGGCGGCGGAACGGGGGAGCCCGGCGGCAGCACCACCGACCAGCAGGAGAGACACCACCACCGGACCGAGGAGCCGCCACGCGCCGCGCCGGGCCGAGGGTCGTCGAGGGTCGTCCCGACCGAAGGCGACCACCGGCCGGTGATCCTCACGGTCGGCGACGCTCCTGGCGCCTGCGGGGGTTCGATCACTCACGGGCAACCCGTCTCCTTCTCTCCATGGTCGCGGTGCCGGCCCCCTGGTGGGACCGGTCGTCGTCGGGGGCGACGTCCGTCGGGAACGGCGTGACGCGGGCTTCATGATCGCGCCGGCTCCATCCGATGTCGACAGGCTGGTTTTCCTGGGATGACGGTGACCGGATGGGAGCTCCTCTGGGAGCCCCCCCC
>DAHXOA010000071.1 GCA_027365145.1 Acidimicrobiaceae bacterium
ACGGCCGCCATGCCCACCACCGGCTTGTTCAGGTGCGCGGGTGCCGGCTCGTTCAGGGTACCCGTCAACTGCGGATTCTGGTGGTACGTCGGCCACGACCGCGCCCCGAGCGATCGGCCGGCCGACCCCGCCACCTCGTAGTGCTGGATCACGCCTTCGTTCCCGGCGCCGTACCCGGCGATCGTGATCCCGATCGTCCCGTTCGGGTCGACAGTCACGAGCGGCGAGTTCTGGAGCGCCACCGCACCCTCGCCGAGTGTCGCGATCTGGTCACCCGTCTTTCCGTCGAAGATCACCAGACCCGAGGTCGTCGGCACGAGCACGTCGTTGTACCCGCCACCACTCAAGTCCGCCGTGACGATCCCCCCGATGATCTGCCCGGACGTCGACTTCGGCCATCCCGGCAGTGGCGCCCCGGTGGCGCCGTTCAGCGCCCACACGAGGCCGCCGGATCCGGTGTCGGCACCCTCGAGCACCTGGACCGAGCCGTTACCCTGGATGTCACCCAGAGCAGGCGAGTCGACGGTGTTCCCGCCGAGGTTGGCGCTCCAGAGGATGCCGCAGCTGGAGTTGGCGGCGAACAGCATATTGGTGTCGGACGCGCCTGCGTAGTACGACCCGGTACCGAACACGATGCCCATCTGGCCGTTTCCCTGGATGTCACCGACGGCCGGCGACGAGTCGACGGTCTGGTTGGTGTTGTAGTCGCAGAGCAGGTTCCCTCCCGACCCGAGCACCCGGAGGTGGCCGCCGTTGGTGTAGGTCTGCCCGTCCGCGACGCCAGCCGTGGAGTCCCCGCCCTCGACGACGTCGGTCTGGCCGTTTCCGGAGAGATCTGCCAGCGACGGAGTCGTGAACCCGCTGTCCGCCGTGAAGAACGGCCAGCCCGGGAGCACGGCACCGGACGAGGCGTTCAGCGCGTACTCTTCCTGCCCCAGTGACGGGGCGACGACAGCGGTCGTGCCACCGAGGCTCCCGACCGCCATCGAGGCCTGCACGCCGTGGTTCCCGTGCGCATCGGTGGCGTTCACGTGCCACCGGAGGGACCCGTTCGAGTTGAAGGCGTAGTACCCGCCCGCCGTCGGGTCCGCCGCGTTGCCGCCACCCACGAACACGGTGTCCTGCGAGCTCCCGTTGAGGGCCGCAACCGAGGGGGTCGAGTCGATCGGGGCGCCACCCGTGTGCGCCGGCCAGCCCGCCGTCGTCGCGCCGTTGGAGAGCTGGAACGCCCACAGGTTGCCGGCGCGGTCGCCGACCACCACCGAGGGTCCGGGACCACCGAGGGTTGCCTCCATGGGCGACGACTGCGCGATCGGGCTGCCGGCGTCGGGGAGCACCTTGCTCCACTGGAGGTTGAACCCAAGCGCACCAGCGGATGCCGCGCCCGCTTGCCCGCCGGAGCCGGCGACGGGGACCAGTACGGCCGCGGCGACCAGCGATCCAGCGACGATGCGGCCGACGCGGCCGCCGTGCCGCCGGGACGTGGGTGTCGTCATGAAGGTCTCCTCGGGTGCGAAAGACGAAGTCGTACCCCCTCCTATCGCCACCTGCCGCCCGAACTTGAGGCAGGCTCGACGCGGGCTCGTACGCGGACGCACGATACCCGACGGCGCAGCGGGCGATCAGTACCCTTGTCTTCATGGTGACGACGCCGAACCCGGTCGGCGGGGACACGGCGGTGCCCGGGACATGGAGCCGCTCACCAACCTCGACGGTCGGGCCGGTGGCGGTGCCGCTCGACGGGGGCGGTCGGAACCCCCCGGTGGCGTCGGAGCGGGCACCGCGCCGCCGGCCGCCGTCCCGGGCGATTCCCGGGCGGCGCCTCGTCCCCTGGGCCGTTCCGGTGATCCTGGGGGTCGCCGCCTTCGGGGCGCGCCTGGCGTTCGCCGCCACCGGTCCCACCGACTGGGACTCGGCCCAGTACGCCGCCGCCGTCTCGCACTTCGACGTCGCGCACGGGGAACCCCAACCACCGGGATACTGGCTCTACGTCGAAACGGGACGGCTCGTGTCCCACGTAGCCGGGATCGGGACCATCACCGCCCTCGTGCTCGTCGCCGCCACCGCTTCGGCGCTGGCGGTCGCGGTCGTTGCCGTCGCCGGCCGTGACCTCGGTGGTCCGTGGATGGGCACCGCCGCCGGGATCCTCGTCGCCACCTCCCCCTTTGCCTGGTACTCGGGAGCACAGGTGGCCACCTACTCGTTCGACCTGTTGGGAGGGTCGCTCCTGTGCCTCCTCACCTGGCGGGCCCACCCCGGGAGCAGGCACGGGATCATGGCCGTCGGGGCGCTTGCCCTCCTGGCCGGGTTCCGCCAGTCGATGGCGCTGGAGTTCGCACTGGTCGTGCTCCTCGCGCTCGTCGCCTCGATCCGGTCCTGGCGCCACGCGGCAGCGGCGGTGGTGGCGGGGGCGGCCGGCACGGCCGTGTGGCTGGTGCCGATGAGCCTGGCCCAGCCCGGAGGGTTCACCACCTGGCTCCGGGCCACCAGGATCGAGGCGCAGGGCGCGGCCACCCAGACGTCCATCCTGGAGCACGCCCCGGGAGCGGCGACGAACCTCGGCACCTTCGCCGCCTATACGGTCGTGGCGCTGGGCCCTCTGGCGCTGCTGGCCGGCATCGCCGGCACGATCGTCCTCGTCCGCCGGGGCCGGCCGTGGCGGCGAGGTGACCCGGTCCGGCCGGAGGGGTGGCGCAGCACGCTCCAGACGGTCGATCGGGCGACTGCGAAGGGCTGGGACCGTGCCCGACCCTGGTACCTGTCGAAGGTGGTTGTCCTCCTTGCCGCTGCGATCCCGGCCATGGCGGTCGTCGCCCTGGTCCAGTTCGCCAAGGGCGGGTACCTCCTCGCCTACCTCCCGGCCACCACGCTCCTGGTCCTGGTCCCCGTCGCTACGATCACCCGTACCGACCATCCAGCGAAAGGGCACCGGCACGCCACCCCGGCCTCCCGCCGCTCCCGTCTGTGGTACCCGCTCGCCACCGCCGCCGTCGTCGCCATCGCCGCGCTCGGTACGGAGCGCTTCGTCTCCGGGGCGGCGGTGCTCCCGGCGCGGTGGGCCCGTGTGACCACCGGCCCGTGGATCGTGCAGGCCCGCTACCAGGCACCCTACGACGACACCGCCCACCACATCGAGGCGGTCGACGCCATCGATCGGGGCTTCGCCGCCCTTAAGCCGAGGATCGATGCCCGGCGGGACGTCGTCGTGATCGACGATCTGGACGGCGGGCAGAACACCTACCGGAACGCCGGTTGGGAGCTTCCCGGCATCCGCATCGCGTTGATCGGGACAGATCAGTACCTCTACAACGAGCTTCACGGATCTCTCTTCTACGAACACGGCACCACCATCCAGGTGGCGCCCGGGGGCTCGGCCCTCCTCGTCGCCTCCCCCGCCCTGCCCGGCCTGGCCGGGCTCGTCGACAGCGGTGCCGCCGTGCCCGTCTCCCTGCCCCGCCCGATCGGCGGGTTCCTGGCGTGGCGCGTCCGTCCCGGTGCCGCGATCCTCGGGGTTCCCGTCGTGGCACGGGCAGGCCGGCGACCGCTCGGCACCGGCATCTGAGGACCGGGCACCTGAGGACCGGGCATCGGAGCATCACGATGCTCGGGGAGTGCGGGAAGCGGGTGGAGCCCGACCCTTTCAGCGGGAACGGGCCACGGTCGCCTCGAGAAAGCGGGCGTAGCGCTCGACCACGATCGGCCACCGGTAGCGGGCTTCCACGTACCGCCGGCCGTTGGCGCCGAGTCGGTCCCGGAGCGCGGCGTCGGCGTCGAGCCGGTCGAGCGATGCCTCGAAGAGGCCATAGCTGCCGAACGGGAGGCCACCCCCGGACCGCCGGCACTGCTCGACCGTCGGCCCACACGCGGCGTTGACGAGCACCGGGCACCGGGCGCTCCACGCTTCGGCCACCACGAGGGAGAAGGCCTCGAACGGGGACGGAGAGACGAGCACCGTCGCCCCGGTCAGGAGCGACCACTTCGTGGCGTCGTCGACCACGCCGAGCACGTCGACGTCGTCGTGCTCTGGTGGTGGTTCGACCACCGGACCGGCGTAGACCAGGCGCATCGGGCCAGGACGGCGTCGCTTGTAGCGGGCGAACCATGACGCCAGGAGGAGGCTGCCCTTCATGCGGTCGACCCGACCCAGACAGAGGACGTACGGGTATCCCCCTTCCCCGCCGGCCGGGTCGTCGCCCGCCCGGACCTCGGCGGGTGTCTCGGCGGGCGTCCCGGCCACGACACCACCTGCGTCCCCGGCTTCCCCTGCCGGTCGACCACCCACGTGGGCCCTCATCCCGTCGGGATCGTCTACCCCCAAGCCGAGAAGGAGCTGGCGCCGGTGGGCGACCGGGAAGCACCGCTCGACGAGCTCGCGCTCGGCCCGGGTCTGGAACACGAACGCGTCGGCGGCGTCGTACACCGCCGGGAAGATCGGGAGCCTCAGCGCCGCCTCGTCGTGGGCCGCCGGGTGCAGCACCGTTGGGATCCGCATCCGGCCGATGGCCCGCACCGTGGAGAAGTAGAGGTACGGGTAGAACACGGCCACATCGGCGTCGGTGGTCACCACGGCCTCGATCAAACCCGGGCAGTACGGACCCTGGAGATCGAGCCACCGGTCCGCCTCCTCTACCGTCACTCCGGTCGGATCGGCCAGCAGCGCAGCAGAGAGCGGATGGAAGTCCGGGAGCCGACCGTGCTCGGAGGCGTAACGGTCCACCTGGACGCCGTTGATCCACTCCCGACCGGGACGGTACTCCTCCGCCCAGGTGACGAAGTCCTTCGCCCCGGTGGTTGCCACGAGCACCTCCCAGCCGGGTTGCAGCGCCAGGTGCTCCGCCAGGAGCCGGGCCGCCGTCTCGGCCCCCCCGACCACCTCCGTTCCGTACCGGGGAACGACGAAGAGGACCTTCACGACCGGTGCCGGGGCTCCGCCACTGCGGCGCTCACGCCGCCAGCGCGGCGTCGAGTACCTCGGCAAAACGGCGCCGGACCCGCTCGAGGGCGAACGCCTCGATTCGAGTGGTCGCGGCCGTGGCCAAGCGTCCCTGCAGGTCGGGATCCGAGACGATCCGGTGGACGGCAGCGGCCACCCGCAGTGGAGACTTGTCGCTGAGCGCGAGCCCAGCCTCGCCGATCGTCTCGGGCACCGCCGTGGCGCCGGTACCGACGATGGGCACCCGGTGCGCCATCGCCTCCACCAGCGGGACGCAGAAGCCTTCGTGGTCAGAGAGGCACACGAAGACGTCGGCCGCCTCGTAGTAGGCCACCAGCTCCTCGTGGGTCACCGATCCCGCGAGCTCCAGCCCGTCACCGAGCCCGAGCGCGTCCCCGAACGCCAGGACGGCCCGCCGATACTCCTCGCTGATCGCCCCACCCACCACCTTCAACCGAGCCCGCGGATCGTAGACCCGGCGGTAGGCCGCCAGGGTCTTCACCAGGTCGTGCTGGGCCTTGTGCGGCGCCACCTTCCCCACGAAGAGCATGGTGATCCCGCCGTCCGATCGCTCCCGAGCCAGCCGATCGGCCGTTGCAGGATCGGCCGAACCGGCGAAGGTGGCCAGGTCCAAGAGGAGAGGCACGGTTGCCGTAGCCCGGTAACCGGCCGCCTGCAGCTCTCGCTCGTTGAAGCGCGAGTCGGCCACGGCCAGCTCGGTCACCCCCGCCAGGGATTCCATCTGGGCGCGCCCCCACCGCACCTCGTCCCCCACCTCCGGCAGCCACGGATCGAGCAGGGGTGCCGGGGTGATGTTGTGGTAGTTCACGAGCTTCCGCTCGGGGCGGTCCCGGAAGATATCGGCCACTCCGCTGCCGATCGACAGCTGGTAGAGGAGGGCACGGCCCGACTGCGGCCGATCGCCGATCCGGGCCAGGGGGAGTCCGTGGTCCAGGCGATCGGGCGTGGCGTTGCCGTAGTAGATGTCCGACTCGTAGCCGCGGCCGACAAGGAGACGCTGGAGCTGCAGGACGTGACCGCCGATGGCGTCCCGGCTGGCCAGTGACGGGATCACCTGGTCGATCCTGTGGATCCTCACCAGATGCTGTCCCGGGGAGCGTCGCCATCCCCAGAGGTGACCGCCGACACCACGGGTACTTCACCGGTCGTCCCGGTGGCCCGTTGGCGGAAGCTGACGTTGAGCGGCAGGCGCACGCGCCCGGTGGTCCGGTTCGGATTGACGACCTCGAACGTGGCCACCTGGTCCTTCCAGTCGAAGACGGCGGTGTCGGTGAGGCTCCGGACCCCGACGCTCACCGAGTAGGTCCCATCCAGGAGGGGGACCTCGGGGAAGTCGAATCTGACGGTGCCCCCCCCGAGCGGCACCTCGACCCGGCAGGCCGGATCGTCGGGATCCGAGGCGAAGACCACCTCACCCTTGTCGTCGTGGATGGCGATCGTCGCCATGCCGTCGGGCACCGACCCGAGGCTCTCGAGGTCGGCGACGACGGTGAGGGACTCGCCGGAGTAGAGGTGAGGGCGGGAGCCGCTGCCACCGTGCTCGCAACGCACCGTGCCGATGGAGAACACGTTCCCGGCGATGCCACCGCCCTCGGAACCCGGAAGGGTCCCGATCCCGAGGAGGTCGGCGAGGAACGCCCGGATCGCCTCGCCCGGTTCGTCGATGGTGATCACCCGCCCGTGGTTCATCACCATCGACCGGTCGCAGTTCTGCCGGATCGTGTCCGTGGCGTGGGTGACCACCACGATGGTCCGGCCCTCCCGCTGGAAGCGCTTCACGTGGTCGAGGCACTTCCGCTGGAAGGCCGCGTCGCCCACGGCCAGGACCTCGTCGACCAGGAGGACGTCGGGTTCGACGTTGACGGCGACGGCAAATCCCAACCGCACATACATCCCCGACGAGTAGTACTTCACCTGGTTGTCGATGAACTGCTCGAGCTCGGCGAACGCCACGATGTCGTCGAACCGGCGCTCGATCTCGGCGTGCGACAGCCCGAGGAGCGTTCCGTTCAGGTAGATGTTGTCTCTCCCGGACAGCTCCTGTTGGAAGCCGGCGCCGAGCTCGAGCATCGCCGCCAGCGACCCCCGGACGCGGATCTCGCCCGAGGTGGGCTTCAGGATGCCGGCGATGCACTTCAGCAGGGTCGACTTCCCGCTCCCGTTCCGTCCGAGGATACCGAAGGTCTCCCCTTCGCGGATGTCCACGTTGACGTCGCTCAACGCCCAGAACGGCACGAACGGCATCCGTCCCCCGTGCACGACCCGCTCCTTCAACGACGTGTACTTCTCGTTGTAGAGACGGAACTGCTTCGAGAGGTTGTCCACCTCTATCGCGGCCTGCATCGCTCAGAGCTCCTCGGCGAAGTTCCCCTCCAGCCGGCCGAAGACGACCAGCGCCAGGAGGAAGAGGGTCACGCTGGCGACCAGCACGGCCGTCAACGCCAGGACGTACCCGACGTACCCGATGTCGGGAAGGAGGGTGGTGTGCACACCGCCCAGCACGTAGCCGTTGCCGTAGATCGCCCGCTGGAAGGTCATGGCGATCGGCGTGATCGGGTCCATGACGTAGAGGTACTTCAGCCAGGTTAGGCCGTGCTTGGCGAACTTCGGCCCCACCGTCGACCACTCGTAGACAATGGGAACGCTCCAGAACCACGCCATGAGCAGTACCTCGGTCAGGTGCTGGGTATCACGGAGGTAGACGTTCACCGCCGACAGGAAGATGCACACGGCGGAGGTGAAGATGATCAGGTCGATCATGGCAAAGGGTAGTAGCGCCATGTAGGCGTAGGCCGGGCTGTGCTGGAACGCGGCCAGCGCCACGATGAGCACGCCGACCTGGATCAAGAAGAGGACGAGGGCCACGCCGACCGTGGCGATGGCCAGGAGCTCCCTCGGGAAGGCCACCTTCTTCACGATCCCGGCGTTGCCCACCACCACCGTGGTGGCAGTCATCGCCGCACTGTTGAAGAGGTTCCACACGAGCAGCCCGGCAAACAGCCAGATGGCGAAGTCCGGCGTCGGGTTCTTCGAGATGTACTTGAAGATGACGTAGTAGATGGACAGCACGAGCATCGGGTTGAGCATCGACCAGACGTACCCGAGGATCGAGTCCTTGTACTTCATCTTCAGCTGGCTGCGGGTGAGGAGCACGAGCAACTCGCGATGGGTCCACAGGTCCTTCAGCCTCCGCCCCATCCGGACGTTGCCGTTGACGACGTGGATCGGCACGTCGCCACCGCGCCGGGCACGGGCGGCGCCCTGCCCCCCGGACAGCGCCCGGTCACCGCCTGCCGTCCCTGCCGCGGAAGAACCCTCGGGACCGGCCGGCGAGGGCTCGGTTGTCGACAGGCTCACTTGGACGCGGCTCCCGAACCCTGCGTGGTGCCGCTCCCGTCGCCCGACGTCTCGAGGCGGTCCTTCTGGATGACCTCGTCGATGAAGCCGTAGTCACGGGCCTCTTCCGCCGTGAACCAGCGGTCGCGGTCGGAGTCGGCCTCGATGCGCTCGACGGGCTGGCCGGTGTGGAAGGAGATCCGTTCCGCCATCATGCGCTTCAGGTAGATGATCTGCTCCGCCTGGATGGCGATGTCCGCGGCCTGGCCCTGCATCTGACCCGAGGGCTGGTGCATCAGGATCCGGCTGTGGGGAAGGGCGAACCGCTTCCCCGGCGTCCCGGCGCACAGGAGGAACTGGCCCATCGACGCCGCCAGTCCCACGCAGATCGTACGCACGTCGCAGCGCACGTACTGCATGGTGTCGTAGATCGCCAACCCGTCGGTCACCGAACCCCCGGGAGAGTTGATGTAGACGGAGATGTCGCGCTCGTGGTCCTCGGCTTCGAGCAGGATCAGCTGCGAGCACACCAGGTTGGCCGTGTTCTGGTCGATGGCCGAGCCGAGGAACACGATGCGCTCCTTCAGGAGCCGGCGGAAGATGTCTGCTCCGGCGCCGAGGTCCGACCCGCCGATCTCGTTCGTCGAGAGCGACACGTCGGAGCACGACGCATGTCCGACGACACCGTCGTAAACCTGGGCGCGCGGCACCGCCGGGGCGGTCAATCGGGAATCGTCCATGGCCGAAGCCTACCCGGTCATCAGCCGTCCCAGTCGACACTCCCGGCTGCGACCGGCGGCCCGCCACCGGGCAGCATCGCGGCCCCGGGGGTGACGGCGGTGACCGTTCCCAGGGCTGCCAGTATGGCCCGGTCGGCCCGCTGCGCCTCCAGCGCCGTCACCCGCGCCGTCCCGGCCTCGACGAGACGGGCAGTCCGATCCCGGTCCCCGACCACGCTGTCGATGGTGGCAGCGAGCGAAGACGGCCGCTTGTCGCCGACAAGCACCCCGGCGCCGCCAAGGGACTCGGCCACCGCTCCGGCGTCGAAGGCCACGACCGGCACGCGCTGGCGCATCGCTTCGACGAGCGGTACCCCGAAGCCCTCGTGATCCGACACCAACACCAGGACGTCGGCCACCTCGTAGCACGCGGCCAGCTCCCGATCGCTGAGGCCCGAGAGCAGGCGGACCGCACCCGAGAGGCCGAGGAGCGCGGCGTAGCGTTGCAGCGCCGACGCATAGTGGGGTTCGGTCGGCGCCCCGACGATCAGGAACCGGGTGGGATGTCCACCCCCCATGTGATGGGCGAAGAGCGCGGCGACGACCTGGTGGTGCGCCTTGTTGGGCGCGAGCCGACCGACGGAGAGCCACGTTCGTACGCCATCCCCGTCCGTGGTGCGGAGGTCGGCGAGCATCGCCGCGTCGGGCTCACCGAGACGACGGGACGCAGCCAGCACCGGGACAACCGTGGTGCGGCGGTAGCCGGTCGCCTCTAGCTCGCGTGCGGTCATCATCGAGGTGGCGATCCCGAGCGCGGACCGGGGGGCAAGGAGCGTGAGTTGGGCAAGGCAGGCAGCCTGCAGACGGACGATCGAGTTGTTCCAGGCCGTGAAGTGGTCCGGCGGTGTCACGCCGTGGTAGTTGACGACCAGCGGCTCGCTCCGGCCCAGGAGCCAACCGGCGATCTCGGATCCGGTGGCGAACTGGTAGACGAGGACATCCCCCGGGACGGCGTCGTCCTCGTAGGCTCGGTACGGGCGGGTGAGCGCCGCCGTCTCCGGATCGGCGCGGTCGACGTAGATCCGGGACGGGACCCCGGCACCGGCGAGGAGTGACTGGATCGCCAGCACGTGCTCCCCCACCGCGTCGCGGCGGTGGAGCATGGGCACCAGCTGGTGGACCCCTGGGCCCCCCGCTCCGCTCACCGCTGCCTCCGGGCCGTGACCACGTGAGTCGACCCGGCGGTGCGGGTCCCCAGCACCTCGTACCCGGTGCGCTCCAGTAGCAGCGACCATGCTTCCGGAGCGATCGGCGTGCCGGGGAGGAGCTCCCGGACGCCGGCCGGGCACCGGTCCTCGAAGGACCGGCGGTCCATGGTGACGACCGCGACGGCGCCGCCGGCCACGAGGGTGCGCGCCACGGCGCCGGCGAGGCGCACCTTCCCCGGGAGGTCGGCCCGATCGACACAGCCGCGCAGCACGACACCGGCCAGCGAGGCCGGCGCTCCCGCGTCGAGGACGTCGACGACCTCGGCACACGTGACCGTGGTCGGGACTGTCGGGACTGTCGGGAGGCCGGACACGGCTCGTGCGTCCAGCACTGTCCATGCCGTGCGGGGGCGGGGATCGACACCGTGCACCGCGGACCCTCCCCGGGCCAGGGCGGCGGAGAGCGCTCCATCACCGCACTCACCGTCCAGGACGGTGCCGTGCGGATCGGAGAGGGGAAGCCAGTCGCCGACCTCTTCTAGCAGGGGTCCGAGATCGGGATGCGGGACCATCGAGGCGAGATCGGGGACCGCCTGCCCACCGGGATCGATGCGAGCCTCGAGGGTCTCGACCCGCGCCGCCAGATAGCGCAGCGCGTCCCATGCTGCCCGGAGACGGACGTCCACGCCTTCCTCGGCTACCCGCCGGGCGTCGCCGGCGAGGACGTCGGCGAGGGCGACCACGACGTCGCCCACCAGGCGCTGGCCCACCTGCGCCCCCCGACCTCGCTCCCAGAGGTCGGGGGGGAGCCCGGCCCAGGGCGGCGTGCCGTGCTCCCGGTCCAAGCGAGCCATCGCGTCCTCGAAGGCCCATCGCACCGAGCCCTGGGGAGCGAGCCGGTCGAAGACGGCGAGCAGCTCACGCTCGGCCGGGCGGAGCGGGGGCACCCCTGCCGTCACCTGCGACTCGACGTCACTGCTCTCGGACATACGCGATCCCCCCTTCGATACTCGCCAGCCGCGGGGGACGGAGCCTGGCCTTGGGGCCGCGGGAGGCGATCTGCTCGATGAATCCGGCGTAGCGGCCGATCAGCGCCGGCCAACGGTAGTACGTGTCGGTGTAGCGCGCCCCCGCCTCGGCCAGGGTGCGCGCCAGCCTCCCGTCGGAGACGAGACGGTCGACCACTGCCTCGAACGAGGCGTACGTGTCGAACCACAGCCCTCCCCCGGACCGGCGGCAGTGCTCCATCGTCGCCGCGCACGTCCCGTTCACCACCACGGGCACCCCCACCGTCCACGCCTCCAGCACCACCAGGGAGAAGGACTCGTACGCCGAGGGTGAGACCATCGCCGTCGCACCGCGGAGCACGTCCCACTTGTCGGGCTCGGCCACCGTGCCCGTCGCCACGATGTCGGGATGGTCGGGTGGTGGCCCCGACAAGGGACCCACCAGCGCCAGGGCGAGGTCGGAGGGACGGCGCTCCTTGTACCGGGCGAAGAACTCGGCCAGCATGCCGCACCCCTTGTGCTCGTCGACCCGCCCCAGGTAGCAGAGGTAGGGCCGGCCGGACAGGCCGAGCACCTCCGCCCCGTCCCGCCGCGGCGACGTCGGCTCGTCCACGCCGAGCCCGAGCACGATCTGTGGCTGGGCGCCCACCGGGAAGACGCCCTCGACGAGCCGGCGCTCGGCCCGGGTGTGGTACACGAGACCGTCGGTCCCCGAGAAGCTCTGCCGGAACGCCCTGAGGTAGAGCGCCGGCTCGTCGTGGGCGGCCGGGTGGAGCACCGTGGGAGCCGGGCACACGGTCAGGCCGTCGACCGTGGTGGCGAAGAGGTACGGGTAGAAGGCCACCACGTCAGCGTCGGTCCCGGCCACGGCATCGACCAGGCCCGGGCACATCGGTCCGTTGAGCGCCACCCACCGACGCGACGTCGCCAGGGAGGCGGCGGCCGGGGCCACCCTGATCCTGCCGTCGAGCTCGAAGTACTCGAGCACTCTCGGGTTCGACGTGGCAAACCGCCGGACGGTAACCCCGTTCAGCGACGACGTTCCCTCACCTTCGACGTTCTCCCACGTGAGGTGGTCCAGCGCACAGCTGGTAAGGACCTCCACCTCCCAACCTGGTCGGCAGGCCAGCCGTTCTGCCAGCATGCGGGCCGCGGTCTCCGCACCGCCGATCACCTGGGCGCCGTAACGCGGCGTCACGATGGCGAGCTTCACGCCGTCGCCCCTCCAGGGCCCGGATTCGGAGCCGGCCGGGGGGCGCCGGCCAGCGGACCGAGGAGCTCGACGAACCGGGCCCGGGCCGCGTCAGGGTCGAAACGGTCCAGACGGGCCCGTGCGGCCCGCCGGAGGTGGGACCGGAGCGTCTCGTCCCCGACCACGCGGGCTACGGCGGCCGCCACGGCGGCGGGCCGTTTCGTGTCCAGGAGGAGCCCGGCGTCCCCGAGCGTCTCGGGCACCGCGCCGGCCCGGTAGGCGACGACGGGCAGGTCGAAGACCATGGCCTCCACCAGGGGGACGCAGAACCCCTCGTGCTCTGACAGGCACACGAACACGTCGGCATCCTGGTAGCGACGGGCGAGCTCGTCGGTGCTGAGGCCCTCGTGGAAGTGGACGGCGCTTTCCAGTCCCAGCTCCGTCACGAACGCGACCAGGGCAGCCGCATACGAAGGGGTGACCGGGGCACCGACCAGGTCGAGGTGGGCGCGGGGATCCACCTGCCGGCGGTACCACCACAGTGCCTCGACCACCTGGTGTTGGGCCTTGTTCGGGGAGAGCCGGCCGACGAAGAGCCATGCCGTGCCCGTCCCTCGACCCCCCGCTGCTCGAGTCGATCCGCCGGCCGGCCGGCGGGGCGCGCGCCAGTGCTCCGGGCCGATCCCCGACAGCACCGGGACGACCTCGGTCGACCGGCACCCGAGCGCGGTGAGCTCGTCGGCGTTGAACCGGGAGTCCGTGATGCCCAGGGCGGCCCGGGAGGCCAGTGCCGCCGCCTCGTCGCGGGCGCGATCTGCCCTCCGGCCCGTCTCCGGCTCCCACGCGGCGTAGAAGCTCCCGGGAGTGACGTTGTGGTAGTTGAGGACCAGCGGCTCGCTCCGATCGAGGAGGAACGCCGCGATGGGCGACGCCGTGCTCAGGTGGTAGAGCAGGACGTCACCGGGTACGGCACGTCCCGGGTACCTGCCGAAATAGGTGGCCTCGTGGAGCACCTCGTCGTGGGCGGCCTCGACGTAGATCTCCGAGCTCCACCCGGCGGCCCGGAACGCGGAGCGGACGGCCAGGGCGTGGGCCCCGGTGGCGTCGCGGGGCAGGAGGGCGGAGAGGAACTGGTGGACTGCGGTCACTGCACGCGTTCGGCTACCAGCAGGTACTCCCCCGGGGCGAGGAGCCGGTCGTTCACGACCGAGATGAGCGCGTCGAGCGCGTCGGACGACGGGACACCCTCCCCGACGACGATCCGCTCGGCAGCACCTCCCTGGTGCACTGCCCGCAGGCGGAGTCCATGGCGGGCACCAAGGTGCTCCCAGGTCTCGGGATGGAGCGGGCGTCCGGGAGCGAGGTCGGCGACCACGGGCGGGCAGGAGCGCTCCCACCCGATCGGCGACGCCGAGTGGAGGCAGAGGATCCCTCCGACGGCCAGCCTGGATGCCGCCAGGACGACGAACCGGTCACGCTCGGACGGGGAGAGCCACTGGACCGACCCACTGGCCACGACGGCAGCGAGCGCCTCTTCGGGGACGGCCTCCAGATGATCGAGGAGCCGCCCACCCCGGGCGTCGAGGCCCCGGATGGCCACCGCCTCCGCCGCGTCGTCGTGGGGATCGAGGCCATAGGCGTCCACCCCGGCGGCGACGAGCGCCTCGACCAAGGAGCCATCCCCGCAGTCACCGTGCACGACCCGGCCGCGGATACCGGTGAGGGCCTCTACGACCAGACTCGCCCACCACGTTCCCGATGGCGCGGCTACCGGCACGACAGAGAGATCGACGTCCGGTGGTCGCAGGCCGTCGACCGCCTGCTCCAAGTCCTCCACGTGATCGACGAGCACGTGGAGCATGCGGGAGACCGACCAGGAGAACCGCGTGACCTGGTGCACGACGTAGTTCATGTACCACCCGGTGGCCTTCTGGATCCCGCGCTTCACGTAGGCACCCGCCGCCTTCTGCGACGCCACGGGCACGGCGGTGTCCACGTAGGCCGCGCCGTCGACGAGGGCGAGGGTCTCCCGGAGGCGTGCGGACCCACGGGCGCCGAGTGGCGAGAACTCCAAGAACAGCTCGTCGAGCTCCCGCTCGAGGGCCGGGGGAAGCTCACCCGAAGCCCGCCGTCGTGCGACCTCGGCGTCGATCTCCACCATCACGCCGGCAAGGTAGGCCGCGGCGTCGGCCGGCTGGTCGGCCGGCTGGTCGGCCGCGCTCGCGGACCTGGTGGTCTCGCCATTGGTCGGGGTCGACGTCACGAAGCTCTCGTCCTTTCTCTGGTGATCCGGCCGGGCGAGCCGTCCATCCGGCACCAGGTCACCTCCGGCACCAGGTCACCTCCGGCTGGAGACCACCAACATCCGCTCTCCGGCCCGCTCGAACGGCACGGACGCGCGACCGGGCGACTATAGCCCGGCCCCCGGCGGCCACCCGGTCTCCGGCGGCCACCCGGTCTCCGGCATGGAGCCGGCCCCATCGGACCAGCCAGCCAGGCGGTACCATCTCGGCACGCGGGCGTGGCGGAACAGGTAGACGCGCCGGGTTTAGGTCCCGGTCCCTTCGGGGGTGGAGGTTCGAGTCCTCTCGCCCGCACGCGGCGCCCGAGACCGGGGGGTGCCCGGTACCCGGCGAGCTCGGTCTGTCAGTGCGGCTGCCTGTCAGTGCGGCTGCCGGCTGCCGAGCGTCTCGATGGCGGCCCGGTACCTCCGGCTCCGCTCCCGATAACCCCCTCCCCCGGGTGGGGTCGGCGCAGCCGGCGAGAACAGCACGACGCCACCGGCGGGGGTGAGCTCGAAGGCGGCGACCGCCGCCGACTCGATGTCGGGTGCCCGCACGGGCATGCCGGAGGACCCTACCCCCAGCGCGTC
>DAHXOA010000075.1 GCA_027365145.1 Acidimicrobiaceae bacterium
CCGGCCGAGATCCCGAGACCACCGCCACTCCAAGCCCGGATCCTCGAACTACTCGGCGTCGATCCACGGCGACCTCGCTGAAGAGTCGCAGGTCACGAGTCGGGAGACATCGCACCTGCATGTGCTGAAAGCCCGGCTAGCTCGACGGCCGACCGGCGTGAGATCGCCAGCATCCCGGACCGACGAGCAGCGACGGCGGCCGCCGGCCGGCCCCGGCGTTCCAGGCGTACCGAGCTGCCCGGGCCGTTACAGGGTGCCGGGTTTCCCCACCAGGGTGCCACCGTCACAGGTGATCACCTCACCCACGGTGAACGCACCGGCTCGGGAGCTGAGGAAGATGGCCAGACCGGCGATGTCCTCAGCCGTTCCCACCCGACCGCGCGGATTCCCCCGACCGACCGCAGCCCAGTCGGTGTTGTCGACGTCCCCGCCGCCGCCCACCCCCGTGCTCAGCATCCACGTCGGGAACGGTCCCGGAGCGATGGCGTTGACGATGATGTTCCGGGGGGTGAGATGTCCGGCGAGCATGCGGGTGAGTGAGTGGACGGCCGCTTTCGACGGGCCGTAGGAGAACGCCTCGAACACCGAGTTCTTGATGCCGTCGATCGAGCCGATGTTGATCACCCGAGCCGGGTCCTCGCTCGTCGCCCGGGCCTCCAGGAGCGGCAGCAGTCGCTGGGTCAAGAAGAACACGGCCTTCACGTTGGTGTCCATCACCTTGTCCCAGCCGCTCTCGGGAAACTCTGCCAGCGGGGCGCCCCACGACGCGCCGGCATTGTTGACCAGGATGTCGAGATGCTGCTCCCGCTGGCGCAGCTGGCCGACCAGTCCGTCGACGCCCTCCAACCCCGACAGGTCGGCAGGCAGGGAGATGCACTCCCCCCCGTACTCGGACGCAAGCCGCATGGCGGTGGCGTCGCACACCGCCGCCTTGCGCGAGCTGATGTAGACCTTCACCCCGTTGGCGAGGAAGCCGGCGGCGATCATCTCGCCGATCCCCCGTGAGCCCCCGGTGACGAGCGCGACCTTCCCCTCGATGGAGAACAGGGCCTTGAGGTCCATCCGTGCGTTGTCCATTGTCATGCATGCCTTTCGTGCCGAGCACCTTGGGGTGGCCGGGTCGTCGGTGCTGCCCGGTCGGCGGCGACCGGACAGCTGGGAAACAGTGCCGGCTGGGAAATAGTGCCGGCTGGGAATGGCCTACGGGCCGGTGAAGAGAGGCTCACGTCGCGGGGGAACCTCCGTGGCACGGTCCGAGGCCCGGTTCTTCACCTCGGCACGGGCGACCACCTGATGGTGGACCTCGTCGGGACCGTCCGCCAGGCGCAGGGTGCGCTGGCCGTGCCACATGTCCGCCAGCGGGAACCACTGGGAGATCCCCGCCGCCCCGTGCATCTGGATCGCCTCGTCGATGATGTCACAGCACCGCTCGGGCACCATCGCCTTCACGGCGCTCACCCACACCCGCGCCTCGGCGTTGCCCAGGGTGTCCATCGCCTTGGCGGCACGCAACACCATGAGGCGCATCGCCTCCACCTCGATCCTGGCTCGGGACACCACCTCCATGTTCTTGCCCAGGTTGATCAGCTTCTTCCCGAACCCCTCGCGTGACAGGCCGCGGTCGACCATCATCTCGATCGCCCGCTCCGCCGCGCCCACGGACCGCATGCAGTGGTGGATCCGGCCCGGTCCCAGGCGCATCTGGGAGATCTCGAACCCCCGGCCCTCCCCCATCAGCACGTTGCTCTCAGGGACTCTCACGTCGGTGAAGCGGAGGTGCATGTGGCCGTGGGGGGCGTCGTCCGATCCGAAGACGTGCATCGGCCCGACGATCTCCACCCCGGGGGTATCGACAGGCACCAGGATCTGGGACTGCTGTTTGTAGGTGTCGGCATCGGGGTTCGTCCGCACCATGGTGATGAGGACTTTGCAGCGCGGATCACCGGCGCCCGAGATGTAGAACTTCTCGCCGTTGATGACCCACTCCTCCCCGTCGAGCACGGCACTCGTCTGGATCTGGCGGGCGTCTGAGCTCATGACGCCGGGCTCGGTCATGGCGAACGCCGAGCGGATCTCACCGCGCAACAACGGCTCCAACCACTGCTTTTTCTGTTCGGGGGTGCCCACTCGCTCCAACACCTCCATGTTCCCGGTGTCGGGAGCGGAGCAGTTCAGGCACTCCGAGGCCAGCCGGTTCTTCCCGAGCTCGTTGGCGATGTAGGCGTAGTCGAGGTTGCTCAGCCCCTCCCCGGTCTCGGCGTTGGGGAGGAAGAAGTTCCACAGGCCCTGGGATCGGGCCTTCGCCTTCGCCCCCTCCAACAGCTCGAGCTGCCCCGGGGCCCAGCTCCACCGGTCGGCGCGGCCCTCACCGAGCCGGTGGAACTCCTCGGTGATCGGGTCGACCTCGTCCCGGATGAAGGCACACACGGCGTCGTAGAGCGGGCGCACACCTTCCGACATCCTCAGATCGAAATCGTCCATGCTCGCTGACCTCAGCGCTCCACCAGCCATCCCTTACTCCTTCATCTCTCGGGTTCCTTCGGTTCCTCGGGTTCGTCGGTCATCCCTGCCATCTGCCATCACCCGTCGGCGCGGACGTCCACCGATCGCCGGCGCAGCTTCCGCATGCCCCGCAGCCACCGGTCCGGATCGCCCGCCTTCCGCTCGACATACGTCTGTACCTCGGGGTGAGGCAGGACCAGGAACCGGCCCTCGGAGATGGCCGCCGTGAGCACGTCGGCCACATAGGACGGCTCGACGATGCCGTCGGTGGCACCGTCGCCGAGTTGCCGCGGCGCCATGGCGGTATTGACCCCCTGGGGGCACAGGACCGAGACACCGATACCGTCGTCACCATGGGCGATGGCGATCGTCTCGGCCAGCTTGATGCAGGCCGCCTTGGTGACGCTGTAGGGAGCAGAGCCGACGGCGGCCAGCAGGCCGGCCGCGCTGGCCGTATGGACCAGGTAGCCCTCTCCCCGTGCCGTCATGGACGGGATCACGGCACGCGCCGCGTAGACGTGGGCCATGACGTGGAGGTCCCACGACGCCTGCCAGACATGGTTCGGAGCCTCGATCCCGCCACCGCCGAAGCCGGCACCGGCATTGGAGAAGAAGATGTCGATCGGCCCGAGCGCTCGTTCGACCCGCTCGACGAGCCCTGCCACGGCCGTCTCGTCGGTGACGTCGAGCTCGACTGCCATACATCCGAGCTCGTCGCCGACCGCTCGCACAGCGTCGCCCCCACGGTCGACTACGACCACAGCGCGGGCGCCATCCTCCAGCCACCTGCGGGCCACGGCCGAGCCGATCCCGCCGCCGCCGCCCGTGATGACCGCCACCCGACCTTCGATCTCCATCTCGACTCCTCGCTCGACTCCTCGCTCGACAGCCACGCTCGACTGCACGCCCGACAGCCACGCTCGACTGCGCGCCCAGCAACCCGAGCCCGGCTCCGGCTCCGACCCTAACCCTGATCCGGCGGGCCTCACCCCGGGCGCTCCCTCCTCCGGGCTACGGCAGCTCGATCACGCTCCGGACGACGTCTCCCGCCCGCATCGCCTCGAAGGCCTCGTTGACATCACCCAACCCAATCCGCCGGCTGACCAGCCCTTCCAGGTCGAGCCGGCCGGCCCGCCACAGCCGGAGGATCCGGCCGAAGTCCGTCCGGACGTCGGCGGAGCCGTAGAGACATCCGACCAGGCGCCGCTCCGTCGAGAACAGCTCGCCGGCACTGAAGGTGACGGGGTCGCTCCGACTCCCCGCCCCGACCACCACCGTCGTGCCCCCCCGCCGGGTGGCGTCGTAGGCGAGACGGATGGTCGACGACCGCCCGACCACCTCGAACGCGTAGTCGAAGCCTCTCCCCTCCGTGAGCTCCCGGGCCACCTCGGCCAGATCCTCGGGTGCCGCCACGTGCGTCGCCCCGAAGCCCCGCGCCGCCTCGCGCTTGGCGGGCAGAGGATCGATCGCGCAGATCGGGTCCGCCCCGGCCAGCCGTGCCCCCTGGACGACGTTCAACCCGACACCACCGCAACCGATGACGACGACGGACTCCCCGGGACGAACCCGTGCGGTGTTGACCACCGCTCCCACCCCGGTCATGACGCCACAGCCGACGAGGGCGGCCACGGCATAGGGGACGTCGGCGGGGATCGGGATGGCTGCCTCGGTGGGCACGACCGTCTCCTCGGCGAAGGTCGCCGTGCCGAGCCCGGCCGCGACCGGAACGCCACCGGAGGAGAGGTGACCCCGTCCCACCTGGCGCTCCCGCACCGTCGTACACAGGTTTGCCTGCCCCGACCAGCAGTACCGGCACCTTCCGCAGGGTGGGATCCACGACAGGATCACGTGGTCGCCGACGGAGAGACCCGCTACGCCCTCGCCCAGCTCGGTGATCTCGCCGGCACCCTCGTGACCGAGCACGACCGGGAAGCTGCCGCCGAGCGTCCCGTCCCAGATGGACAGATCCGAGTGGCAGACGCCGCTCGCCCGGAGTCTCACCCGTACCTCACCGGGACCGGGCCCGGCCAGGTCGAGCTCCTCCACCTCGAGCTTCCCACCCTGCTCACGTGCCACCACTGCCCGCATCTACTGGCTCCCCCTCTTCGTCGACCGGCGAACACCGCCGGAGGTCCTGCTCTGCCTGCTCTGCCCCTTACGGCTACGCCGCGACCGGGCTCCGGTACGCGGCCGGCACGCCCGCCATCACGCCGAGCAACTCGTAGACGAAGTACACGACCTTCAACAGGTCGAGCGCCGTGCCCACCGAGATCGGAAGTCGATGGTAGGTCATCGCCTTCCCGATGTCGTAACCGTCAACGATCCCCAGCCAATCCGCGTAGTCACAGATAAGAGCGAGGGTGACCTCGCTTTCGGGCCACGCCGCCAGGCGCACCTGCACCGCGGCCAGCCACCCTTCGCTCAGGAAGTCGACCGTCTCCGCCGCGCCATGCCCGTCGGTGCCCGTCATCCGCCCGTCACCTCGGGGTACATGCGGTTGATGACCTCTTGCAGGTCCGACGGCAGCGGGATGCCGACGTCGGCGAGCTTCCGGGTGAGCTGGACGATGTTGAACCGCCGCACCTCCTCGGTGTTCAGGCCGAGGACCTCGAAGCTGGCCTGGTTGCCGTTGGCGCTGTTCATGTCGAGGATGGTCCGCAGCATCTCGTAGACGTCCTCGGCCAGCGCCGGCGCCTTCCGGATCGAGTCCTGGAGAAAGCCCATCCCGTACTGGACGTGGCGAGCCTCGTCCCGGCATGTGGCCGTGAAGCCCTTGTAGTACGCCGGGAGGAAGCCACGGCGCCGGCAGTACCCCGGGGTGATCTTCATCGTAGAGAGCGCACCGACGCCCTCGATGAAGAGGTGGTAGATCGTCGCGTACCGCACCCGGTTGCGGGGGTTGTACGGGTCCTTCGCCAGCTCATCGGAGACGTAGGACAGCAGCCCGGTCACGCCTGGTCCGGCGTTGGACCGGAGCTCGTAGCTCGAGTCGAGCACGTCCATCAACGATCCCTCGTCGAGACCGACCGCTTCGGTGAAGAACCGGTCGAAGAAGACGGTATGGCGCGCCTCGTCCTCGAGGTGGCTCGAGATGAACACCTTGTCCTCCTCGTCGGCCCCCATCATGAACGTCGGGAGCTCGGCCTCGACGTTGCGCTCCCCGTGGTGGAACCCGGATGCGACCCGCTGGAAGACGTCGAGCTCGTCGTCGGTCATGCGCTCTGCCCAGTCGATCCGATCCTGGGTGAAGTCGAGCTCGTAGACATCCCATCGCTGCCGGAGGTAGCGGCGGTAGAGGTCCAAGGGCGGCGGGATCGATCGCAGCCCCGAGTTGACGTACTCGATCACCTCGTCGATGTGGATCTTGCTGAAGCCTTCGAGGTCACTGTGCGAGATCTGCTCGTCACCGACGTCGACTGCCGACTGCTGTGGCTGCACGGCTATGCCGCACCCCCTCCACGCTCAGAGGTGGGAACGGGAGGCGACGCCGCGCCCGCTGCCCCCACCCACCATGGCCCACCCGACCGAAGACACGGTGAGCCGCACAGTACCAGTTAGCGTACTGATAACCCTAAAATGGTGACAGAATCATCGGAGCATGTCAATGGGTGTGACCAGCCGTCGCCACGCCGACGGGCGCCTCAGGCGGGTGCTTCCCCGTCGAGGCCCAGCTCTGCGAGCAGTCCCGGGGCCACCTCGCTGACCCGGTCCGGGAAGTCCGCCGGCCGGTGGGCGAGGAACGCCTCGACCCCCTCGCGGATGTCTGCCATGCCCCCACGAACGCGCATGGCGCGGGACTCGACCAGGTGGGCAACCTCGGGTCCCGATGCCGCCAACCCACTCCAGAGCATCCGCCGACTCAACGCCACGGACACGGGGGAGGTCTCAGCCGTCAGCGAGTGGGCGACGTCGTGGGCGCGGTCGAGCAGCTGCCCAGGAGGGTGCACCTCTTGGACGAGCCCACCGGTCATCGCCTCTGCCGCCGGGAACAGCCGGCCGCTCGTCACCCACTCCATGGCACGAGCGATCCCCACCAGACGGGGGAGGAACCAGGTCGAACAGGCCTCGGGCACGATGCCCCTCCTGGTGAAGACGAACCCGAAGCGGGCTGTCTCCGCCGCGATGCGGTAGTCCGTCGGCAGGGTCATCGTGACGCCGACGCCCACCGCCGCTCCGTTCACCGCCGCGATCACCGGTTTCAGCGACCGGAAGAGGCGCAGGGAGACGATCCCGCCGCCGTCCCGGTGGGGCACGTCTCCCTCCTGGGAGCCGTAGTCGAAGGTGGCACCGCCGCGGGCGAGGTCGGCGCCGGCACAGAACGCCCTCCCCGTCCCAGTGAGGATGACCGCCCGCACAGCGTCGTCCTGGTCGCTCCGGTCGATGCAGTCCACGATCTGGCGACCCATGACGGCGGTGAACGCGTTCATCCGCTCCGGCCGCGACAGGGTGACCGTGGCCACACCGTCTACGACGTCGTAGAGGACCTGTTCGTCTCCCGTAGCCGTCACCATGGGATACATGCCTCCCTCATCTGCGTGCCTCCCTCATCGTCTCTCCTCCTGGACGCGCTCATCGCCTCCTCGGCTCCCCACCGATCGGATCCCGGGCAACCCGGAACCCTAGGTTCCCCGTCGAGCTCAGCGGGGTGTTGGAGCTGCGCGCAGCCACCCGGTACCGGTAACAGTAGGTCCGGTGGCACAGATAGGACCCGCCCCGCATGACCTTCGCCTCGCCTCCTCCCGGTCCCAGAGGGTCGTCTCGCTGTCCGAGGACCGCCGCCGCCGGATCGAACCAGTCGGCGCACCACTCCCAGACGTTCCCGACCATGTTGTAGAGGCCGAAGCCGTTGGGTGGGTAGGTGTCGACAGGGCACGTGCCGGCGAACCCGTCCTCGACCGTGTTCCGATCGGGGAAGCTCCCCTGCCAGATGTTGCAGCGGTGGACCCCACCCGGGAGGAGCTCGTCGCCCCAGGGAAAGCGCGCCTGGACCAGGCCTCCCCGGCCCGCGTGCTCCCACTCGGACTCCGTGGGCAACCGCACGCCGGCCCAGGCGCAGTAGGCGCCAGCGTCCTGCCACGAGACGTGGACGACCGGATGGTCGCCCCGACCCCCCACGTCCGAGCCCGGTCCCTCGGGAGCAGACCAGCGCGCGCCCTCCACCTCACGCCACCATGGCGCCGCCGCGACCCCCCGCGTCGGTGGGAAGTCGTCGGGGAGCAGGCCGGCGAAGACGAACGACGCCCCGTACCGCTCGGCGTCGGTCCGGTAGCCGGTGGCGGTGACGAACGCACCGAACTCGGCAACGGTCACCGCCGTGGCCGACAGCGCAAACGGACTGAGGACCACCTCGCGCACCGGGCCTTCCCCGTCTTCGGGGTACCCCTCGCCGTCCGGCGAGCCCATCAAGAACGCGCCGCCCCGCAGGTCGACCAGCGTGCCCGTGCATCCGCCCGGACCGTCGGCCACATCAGGCCCGCTGCCTCCGCCCGGAGTGCCCGGAGTGCCTGACGTGCCCGGTGGCGTGCGCCGCCCGGACGCCGGGGCACAACACGCCGGCGTGACGCGCTCCGACCCCGTCAC